>JAGHSU010000043.1 GCA_018065685.1 Candidatus Methanocorpusculum equi
GTATAATTATGTCTGCTCAGTACTCGTCGAGAACATTGCCCGGTTTTGCGATAGTTTCCGGTTCAGAGCAGGCAGATGGTTTTTCCTGATGGGAATATGCATCTTCTCCCCTGTATTCTCCTTCGATGAGGAGTACTATGGTGTCACGAACAGTCTTGGCATTATTGATTGGTCCGAAGGAGAACACACGTCTCCCGCCTGCGTAGACAGCTATGCTTTTTCCGCTGACTTTGAAGGAATCGATTTTGTCGATGCGTGCCTCACGGTACTTTTTGCTGCCTTTGAAAAGACAGATGCGTTTTTCGGTGACGAGAAGACATGGTGCAGTCAGGTTATTGATTGCTGCAATCAGGAGAATTACGAATATTATTCCAAAGACCGCACAGATACATATCTTTATGACGGTCGGGTTTGGAATGTATGTCTGAATGCGGGCGAGGATTTCCGCCGCTTTCGGAACAAAACGCGGGAGAACCCACGGAGCTGCAGCAAGAGCTGCAAAGATAATCAGGAAAGGAATGTAGCGTACAATGTATGAGCCGTTTCTGCGGACTTTGCAAAGGATTTCCTCTCCGGAGTATGTGTTTGACATGTATAATATATTTGTTCGTCTCAGATAATAAATAATTGCACATATGCGCCTGTTTTACGGCAGGGGTGCCGGATTTCAGCGCTGAAAAAAGAAATGAATTTATCAGATAGTCACGTGTCTGAGAGTCACGGGTCTTTCGAAACCTGTTTTTATTCTCCCTTTACAAACGTCAGAAGAACTGTCCCGTATTTATCAAGTAACTCAAGTGAATTAAGAACACCTGCAGCATCCGCTGAAAGATTGTACTCATTTGCGGACTCAAGAGCCTCAAAGAAACTGTTTTCTGCTGCATTTACCACCGGGTCTGCAGCTGCCATCTTTGTACGGACAGCAGGACTCATCTCAAGCGACTCCCCGTATGGTTTTGATGCAGGGCCGTAAACCAGATACGTTCCGCTGAAACTGTTCACCTGAGCCTTCCCGGAATATGTTCCGTCGGGGTTAAAGGAGAGGGACACCGCGGAGTCTTCTGTAAGAAGCCAGGTGCCGTATGGAAGAGCACGCTTTGCAGTGGTCGCAGGAGCGGATGGTACTGTCTCCGCTGTGCGGGTGAATGAAAGGAGGAGGACTCCATCCTTATCAAAGAGTTCAAGTCTTTGAGATGTCCCGTTGTCTGATGAGGTAACCGAACAGGAGACCGCGGAGCGGAGTGCGGCATAGTATGCATCCTCAGCTTCCATATCCTTGGGAGCCCCTGCCATCAGGGTTGAAACTGAATCACTTAATTTGAGAGGGATACGGTTTGTTTCTTTGTCCGCGGCCCCGAAGGTAAAGGAGCCGCCGTAACTGTTAACCGGAGCCTGCCCGCCGTACGTCCAGTCCTGATTAAAGATAATGGTTACCCGCTCAGAGCCGTTCAGGTTCCATATGCCGTAGAGCAGGTGCTCTGTACTCTGCTCTGTGTTCGTGTTTTTGTCTGCGGCAGATTCCATACGGGCGAAAGTCAGCAGGACTTCTCCGTCCTTGTCGGAAAGTGTCAGTGTGTCGCCGGAGACGGCATACGAGGAAACACGAGTCAGGCACCCGAGGTAGGAATCCTCTGCCTCCATCATATCGGAAGGTCCTGCACGCTTCGTCCGGTTTACTCCGTCACCCATGTCAAGCGAACTTCCATTTACGGAAAAGGTGCCGTTATAGAGGTTGACCTGTGCTTCGCCTGAGTACGTCCCGTCATCATTAAAGACAAGGGTTACCAGAGGGTTGTCAGCAGCGGTCCAGTTTCCTGTCAGGGATGAACCGGTGTTATTCCCGGCTGTGTCCGAGACACAGCCTGCACTTACGATGACGCCGCAGAGAAGAACTGCGGCGGAAATGGCAATGAACAACTTATTCATGCATATTCATAGGAGCGGTAAATATAAAAAAATCTCTATAACTGCAAAAAAATTTGAATATATCCTGAAAATATATTATAAATATATCTTCTGCAGGGTACTGAATCCCGGGAGGATCCGGTCTGTTTCTTCGCGCATTAAACCGGTCAGTCCTTCCTCCGGCTTCCCGACCGTTTAATCCTGACAATCTCAAAGATCATCATCCCTAAAAGAGCTGCGACTGCTGCGATAAAAAAGATAAGAAGCCCTGTCTGTACGCCGGATAACACAAACGCTGTTCCGTCTCCTGCCGCCGCTGCCGCGTCTCCTGCGGCGTTTACGACATACGAAACCGGTTCAAGTGCCCCGGTTCCGGACCCTGCTGCATCCGCCGTCTTTGTCAGGGGGAGCGCATCAAAAGACCTCATCCCTTTAACAGCATCATGTATTGTTTCTGCAGTTTCCGGAAGAGGTGCTGCGGAAGGGGCGAGGGCAGAAGCAAACGATGTCGTAACAGGAGCTGAGGAGTTTGTTATCCCGGAAGCGTTTGTAAAAAGCGCAGCCTCTGTTACCGGAAGCGGTGCCGGAGCGGCAGGAATCATCCCGGAAAGCAGCCGGTTGATGACAACAAGTCCTGCAATAGATACTGCTGACACTCCTGCAATCGGAATCCCGTAGCGGCGAAGCACCGGTTTAATCTGGTCTGCAGTCGTCAGCTTCGGAGAGATGACAAGCAGTGTATCAGATGCTGCATAAATCTTCATCTTGCGCCCTTTCTCACTGTAGCGGGTGCCTGCAACCTCGATGAGATTTGCATTCAGAAGATTGCTGATATGGTATTGTATGGTAGGAAGCGGATAGTGTGTCTCGGCCTCGAGCTCTGAAGCGGTCTTTGGGCCAGCTGCAAGGGAGTCCAGAAGCTCTGCTGCGGTGGATGAGGCCATGGCTTTTGAGATGAGCAGTGCATCCGGTGAGCCGCGCTCGACGATTCTGACCTCCTTATTCTCCTTCATTCCCTATTATATGGGTTTTCAAACGATATAAGGGAAGTGATAACTTCAAAAATAATTAAAGCCTTCATAATCAGAGCCTTCCGTAATCTCTGCTTTTCCGTATCTTCAAAGCCTGTCATTTACCCTCCTTCTCCGTATCCTATTTATCTCCGGAGAAGCAATGATATATGCATGACAGACGTAATTTTAGTCTCCGGAAGCCCGAGAGCGGACGGAAACACAGAGTATGCATTAAATCTCTGCAAGGAAGAGATTGAAAAGCACGGACTGACCGCTGAAGTTCTCTCCCTCAGAGGAAAGGAAATCAAAGGCTGCATTGCCTGCGGGCAGTGCGGAAAACTCGGGAAATGTGCCGTAAACGATGACCTCAATGAGTTTCTCCCGATGATTAAAGAGGCAAAAGGATTCATCATCGGGGCTCCGGTCTACTTTGGAACTGCCCGCGGGGATGTGATGAACTTCCTGCAGCGCATGTCAATGGTTGCCCGCGTTAACGGAAACTGGCTTGCAGGAAAGATCGGAGGTCCGGTGGTTGTTGCACGCCGCGGAGGTCTTACCTCTACTCTGCAGGAGATGCTCATGTCCTTTTTCATCTCCGGCATGACCGTCTGCGGCTCGGACTACTGGAACATCGCCTTCGGAAAAGACAAAGGCGAGGTTGCAAATGACGCTGAAGGTGTGCAGACCCTCAAAACCTTCGCGGGAAATGTTGCGGAACTGATTAAAAAAGTACAGTAAGAAAAACCCTCTCATTCTTTCTTTTTTCAGGTAAATTCCATTCAGCCTCATTTTTCCCGGTGTTCCCCGATACTCAGGAATCTGCACAATTCAGATGATAAAAAAGGATACGAAAAACATGTTCGCTATCTATAAATAGATAGGACTCTAATTATACTGCTATGACAGAAACTACTGTTAAACCGAATGTTGAGTTCGGCGCTCTCATAGGAAAGGGTGTCCTTCTCATCATTCTCGGCGTACTGATTATGCTGCTGTACAACACCGTCTATGGTGCAGTTGCAGCTGTTGGAATTCCGGCAATTTTCCTGTCGATTATCCTTATCTTCTTCGGCGTTTCACTCCTTTGCGGAGGAACAAGCTTCGGAAAGGGAGGGGTTGCAGCAGTTGTCTTAGGAATACTCGTTATTATCCTTGGAATTATCTCCCTGTGTAATCCGGTCATGTTTTCCGCATTCCTTGTCTACTTTGTTGCAGCAGCAGCACTGGTAGGCGGTATCTTTAACGTCGTAACGGATGTATGGGTGCAGGAAATGCAAACCGCGCACTGACAATCATTGTCGGTATCCTCGGTATCCTCGTAGGTATTGCAATCTTCTCCATGGCATTCAACCTTACTCCGTTCCTCACCGCAATAGTTCTTGTCTACATCATGGCAATCTTCCTTGTGGTCTACGGCATTATCTCCATCATTCAGGCAATTCTCCTGAAATCCCAGCAGAAGAAAGCAGTAACTGCTTAAATCTTTTAAGTACTGTGTTCTTTCCGGTTCTCCGAAAAGGATACAACCCCTTTTGCAGTATTTTCCTGTTTCAGTTCTTCTGCGGATTTGTCCGCTGCAGATTTCTCTTCTGCTGATTTGTTTTCATTTCCCGGCAGGAGCCCTCTCGTTTGTGTCTGTCTCCTCTTCGAAAAACCGGCTGTGTTTTCGAAACCTATTTATGCGTGAAAGGCGACTATTATAGGCAGGTTTGTCAGAGACGGCAAAACAGCACATGCTGATGTAGTGTAGTGGCCAATCATGCCGGCCTTTCACGCCGGCGACTCGGATTCGAATTCCGACATCAGCACTTCTTTTTATGTGATTTATGTGAATTAGTATCCCTGTATTTTGCTTGTATTTTTCCGGTTTTGTATCCTGTTCCCCGAATTACAGCTTTATCCGGACTGCGCTAAACTGCTGCAGTTCTCTTTTCAGGATTGTCCATTCCGGACTGCAGGTGAATAAGATAATAGAAAAAAAAGAAGGTGTTGGAAGCACCCTTCAGCAGTGCATCATCTGCGCCGCTTAGAAGGTCTTTAATTCACCGGTGATAACGCGCTTTGTGATGTCGGTGATGTTTTCCAGGCGGTGGTTGATAATCTCCTCAACCTCCGGTGCGAAATCCTTGAAGCTGTATCCGCGTTTTGTAATGCACTGTGCGCTTGCAACGTGCGGATAGTCAATGGCGTGTCCAATCTGCGAGAGCAGTCTTACATAGACCTCTTCAACACCGTCAACCTTCTGACAGCATTCCTTTGCAATCTCGGTAGATAAGAGGTTGTAAATCTTTCCGATATGGTTAATCGGGTTCTTACCGGATGTTGCCTCCATGGACATCGGTCTGTTCGGGGTGATTAATCCGTTGCAGCGGTTTCCTCTGCCGACAGATCCGTCATCTCCCATCTCTGCGGAGGTTCCGTTTACGGTAAGGAAGACAGAGTTGCGGTTCTTCTTGATAACATCTGCAGTGTTTACGGCAATCTTGACCTTGCGGCCTGTGTGCTGCTTTGCGATTCTCGTAAACTCCTCGACCATCTTCTCCTTGGTCTCGACATAGTCATCGATTCCGGAGCAGTAGCGGTCAACCATTGCTGCTGCTACAGTGATGTTAATCGTGTTGATGTCACGCATACCCATGAGTTTAATATCATAGCCGAGTGCCGGGTTCTTTGGTCTGAACTCATCTGCAATATACTTGTCAAGGGCTAAGATAATCTCTTCAGTCTGGGAAAACGGTGCATGTCCTACACCAAACGAGGTGTCGTTTGCTCTCGGGATTACGGTGTGCCCTTTTCTGGTGTTAAAGACATCCTGTAAATCGGTGGAACCGGTACCCATTCTGCAGTCGACCACAACATCAGTGTCCATGTTAAAGGTCGGGATTGTTTCGTGTAAGTAGTCGCGCGCTGCTTTTACGGCAATGGCGTCTGTTGCAAATGTCTTTCCGTCAAAGCAGCGGGTTGCACGTCCGGTTAAGAGGAAGTAAATCGGTCTGATGATTTTTCCTCCGCCGAATGCAGGTGCTGACTCTCCTGCTACAACTTCACCCTGATCGGTGTTGTGGTGAAGGATTCTTCCGTCGCATTCCTCACTGTACTCTTTGCAGAGCGCACGGGAGATTGCCTCTGCCACGCCGTCTGCAAGACTGTCCGGGTGGCCGATGCATTTGCGCTCTACAAGTTCGACACGCTGTTTCTCGATTGGTGTTTGTTTAAGAGCAGATACACTGATATTTCTCTTCAAATTCAATCACTTTAGATTAATCTGATTTTTTAATATAAATATTTGTCTATTGGTTTTCGAAAAAAATGCATTTTAACCCCATTCTTTCATGCCTAACATGCGGTTTTGCACAATTAATTCCCGAATAAACCGCTGCAGCCGCCTTAGGGCGCGGAAATCTTCCTGTGTCATCCGAAACTCTGAATAGATGATACATCCCATAATTAATCAGATGAATATCCCTGAACTTCTGGCGCCCGCAGGCTCCCCTGATGCGCTCAAAGCAGCGGTTTATGCGGGGGCGGATGCAGTCTATCTCGGAGGAAAACTCTTCGGCGCACGCGCGTATGCCGCAAACTTTGACCGGAAACAGATAGAGGATGCCATCTCCTTCGCCCACAGCCGCGGGGTCCGTGTCTACGTGACGGTAAACACCCTGCAGCGGGATGCGGACCTTGCAGCTGCTGCAGACTATCTCAGATTTTCATCAGATGCGGGAGCGGATGCAGTCCTGATTCAGGATGTTGGACTTTTATCCCTCGCACGCGAGGTCGTCCCCGACCTGCCCCTTCATGCCAGTACACAGATGACCATTACGAATGAGGCAGGGGTTGAGTTTGCCGCAGCGCATGGAATCTCCCGGATTGTGCTTGCCCGCGAAGCAGCACTCGGGGATGTAACAGACCTTTGTGCGGCGGCAAAAGAGCACAATATTGGCATCGAAATCTTCGTTCACGGTGCGCTTTGCTACTGCTACTCGGGTCAGTGTCTTTTCTCGTCTGCAGTAGGCGGCAGAAGCGGAAATAACGGCATGTGTGCGCAGCCCTGCAGAAAAGCATACAC
>JAGHSU010000027.1 GCA_018065685.1 Candidatus Methanocorpusculum equi
ATAAACAAAAGAAAAAATGCGAGGGGTGGGATTCGAACCCATGAACTACTGAAGACCAGATCTTAAGTCTGGCGCCGTTGGCCTGGCTTGGCTACCCTCGCCCAACCTCCCTATTATATTATTGCTCTAAGGTAAAAAAGGAAACGGTTTGTTTCTTTGCCGTAAACACTCGGCAAAGAGACAGACATCCCGCAGGATTTACAGAATTCCCGCGCGACGCAGCATCTCTTCCGTTCTGCTGCATGAGGCATGTGCCGTATTGTCGAGTGTTAACGGCGTAATGGTGACATATCCTGCGTGCAGCACCTCGGAGTCGCATCCTTCATCCTGGTTGCAGCATTTGTCCCCGCAGATCCAGTAATATGGTTTTCCACGGGGATCAATCCGTGTTTCAACCGAGGTGTCAAAGAGCCGCGGTCCGAGCTTTGCTACCCGGTATCCCCGGATAATTCCTGCAGGGATATTCACATTTACCAGATCGGACCCTGCAGGCATCCCCTCGGAAAGGAACAGCGGGACAAGGGAGGAGATGACCTCCTTTACCGCGGAAAAATCTCCGGCGTGGGCCCAGGGGTCTGTAAATTTATCCCCGTCATTGTTCATCTCAACGGAAAAAGCAACAGCGGGAACTCCCTGGTTTGCGGCCTCCATTGCGGCTCCGACAGTGCCGGAGGTCGTTATCGACTCGGTTGTGAGATTTTCTCCGAGGTTTACGCCGGAAACCACCATGTCCGGTCTGCTGTCCAGCGCAAACAGTCCGAGAAGCAGCGCATCGGTGGGTTTTCCTCCGACAGCGTATGCAGTATGTCCGTTTACCGTTATCTTTTCCATCCGGAGCGCATCAAAAAGAGATATGGAACGTCCTGCAGCACTCTGCTGAACAGCCGGTGCACAGACCGTAACATCCGCGAAGACGGACATCGCCTCATACGCGGCCCAGAGACCGGCGGAGTTTACCCCGTCATCATTGGTCAGAAGAATCCGCGGCCGCGTCATCACAGGTCCTCTGCGAGCTTCAGGACGGCATACGCGGAAAGTGCATCCGCCGGAATCCGCAGTTCACGTTCGAGGTCGATTCCCTCTACAAGCGGCGCGAAGGTCTTTGCCCCGATGCCGCCGACAAGGACAGTGTCTGCCCCTGTCTCTTTCTTTACGCGGGCGACTGCATCACAGACCAGTTTTTTCTGCTTTGTCCAGACCGCCTCTGCGATTGCGACCGCGCCTGCTTCCCCGATCTCTTCAAGGTCTGCGCAGACGGTGCGTGCAAGTCTCCTGAGGCACGCTTCGCGGGAGACCTCTTTGCCGTCGGGGGTTGCTGCCGTGTACTCCTCTTTTCCGATGTTTCCGAGAACGAAATGCACATCCCCGCTGCAGGCGAAGTACTCGGAGGAAAACGGTGTTTCAATCCCGTTTATGACTGCAGAGGAGGCGATGGCCGCAACAGGCGATCTGAGCATTCCCGTGTAGACCAGATAGCCCTTCTGGAGGCGCAGGGTATCTGTCATGCCGATAAGGTTTTCAAACCCGGCAAACGGGACAATGTCTGCAGTCGTGCTTCCGATATCAAGCATCATCCCGTCCGGGTACTTCTTTTTCAGATAGGAAACGGATGCAAGCCAGTTTGCCGCGGCAAGCGCGGGGCATGCATCCTTGTGAAACGCTCCGTCTGTTCCGTAAAAAAGTGCATCCGGGAAGGTCTTTTTCACCGCATCCACAATGAATGCGATGCCTTCCGCCTTATTGTAAAATCCGTCGGCGAGCTCTCCGCTCATCACCACGCAGGCATTGTCGCTCTCATATCCGCTTAAGAGTTCCGCAAGCGGCGACTCCTTCCATAACGGACAGTAATGGATGTGAACACCCTTCTCATCCGCGATTTTGAGGTTTGCTCCTCCGACATCAATTCCAATCATCGTACAGTGACCCGTCCTTCGGCATCAAATACTGCGGTCTTTCCGTTATAGTGAACCGCTTCCGGCGGAAGACCCACGGTTGCCTTCAGCAGGACATCTGCAATCTCCTCTTCGATTACCTCTGTGATGCCTGTCAGACTCATGGTGGGGCGCGGGTTTACATCGACCACATAGATTTTTCCGCCGGATACCACCATATCGACTCCGGTGTATCCCTGACATCCGAGGGCTTCGATGGTTTTTGCCGCGGTATCAGTCATCTCTTTTTCAAGGGCAGGATGAACCGGGGTTTCCCCGCCGCCGTAGCGGAAGAATCCGTTTTCATCAATCGTGGAATACTGACGGTTTACGGTTAAGATGACCGGAGGAAGGCCGCTGTAAAATCCGCATGCTTCGCCTACAACGCGGCTTCCGACAAGACTTACGCTGTAGTGGTCGCCGTCGATGTACTCTGTCATCATCTCATCGTCTTTGGGAAGCTCTCCTTCCTTTGCGATGCGGACGTTGACCGAGCCCTCTCCTTTTACGGGTTTTATGACCCGCTTTCCTGCAAAATCGCATCCCACCTCGCGCGGAACGCAAATCCCGCGGGCTGCTAACAGTTTTGATGTCAGACGCTTGTTTGCCGCGACTGCGACTGCGGTGCTGTCGGACCCGACATTGTGTGATACAAGCTCTGCGGTGTGGGTAAACTTTGCAAGCATCGCATCAGGGGAGATTATCAGACTGTAGGCGCAGTCAGGTGCAAGGCGTGCGATTTCATCGTTGAAATCGGCACCTGCTTCCGGCTGCACCACCTCGTATCCGCATGCTTCAAAGCTTTTTTTCAGGACATCGACCATGGCCCGCCCTTCAGGGGCGAGTGCGGGGTCATTAAACACCGTGTATTCAGCAATGAGTACTTTCATAGGGATACAGGGTTACTCGCGTTTTTCAACTTCTGCGATGAGGTTTTCCATGACCTTGTCAACCGCTTCGCGGGTGGCCTCTCCGCCCTTCTGTCCGGGGCTCTTGAGAATGAACGGTCTTCCCTCGTCACCTGCACGTCTCATGTCGATATCAAGAGGAATCGAACCAAGGAACGGCACGTTGTACTTATCTGCCGCCTTTTTACCTCCGCCCTGTCCGAAAACATCAAGGACTTCACCGCAGTGCGGGCAGATAAGACCTGACATGTTTTCAACGATACCAAGGACCGGAAGCTCCATCATTTCGATGAACTTGATTGCCTTGGTGGAGTCAAGGACTGCTACATCCTGCGGGGTGGTTACAATAACCGCACCTTCGACGTTTGGCGCGTACTGGACGATGTTTAACGCCTCATCGCCTGTTCCCGGCGGAAGGTCGCAGACAAGGTAGTCAAGGTCTCCCCAGTCAACGTCTCCTAAGAACTGCTGGATAGCTGCCGCTTTCATCGGTCCTCTCCAGACAACCGGGCTGTCCGTCTCGTTTAAGAGAAGGGCCATGGAGATGACTTTGATGGAACCCGTGACCTTAATCGGCATAATCTTGTTTCCGATACCCTGCAGGCGAAGGTCCTCGATTCCGAGCATCTTTGCAATGGAGGGCCCATGGATATCAAGGTCCAGCAGTCCGGTCTGGTAGCCGTGGTTGGACAGTGCGTATGCAAGGTTTACCGAAACGGTGCTCTTTCCGACACCGCCTTTTCCGGATAAGACCAGGATAACATGCTTTACGCTGATGTCTGCTTTCTTTGGTTTCTGACAGGAGTCAGTCTTTGATGAACACGTATCACAGTGTCCGTCGCATCCTTCTGGATTGTCGCTCATGTTTCTATTCTCCAGTTTTGTGTATATTATGTGTCCTGTACTACTATATGTTTTCCGTTACGGGCAGTCGGTGGCGGGGCCCCGGCCAGGGTGCCGTCTCTCTGTTTTGCCGGATTTTCTGCCGGTTCCTGAAAAATCCTCCGCAAAAATCAGCCGGAAACAGAGAGGATATGCCAAAAGACGGGCGGCTCCTGATGAGTGTGGCCCGGCATTTCTCCCGTGTCCTTGTATCAGACACGCGGAAATCGGCCGCAAAAAACGCAAATGCCGCCTGCCTGCACATCAGAAACCAACCTGTCTCCTTATTATATGAGTAACTGCAAATAATATTCACAAATTGTTTCTCACCTGGTTGGGGCAGCACAATATATGAAAACAATAACCGGTTCAGCACGGTGTCAGACGTATGACAAGCGGGAGGATGTCTTCAAGGCAGTACGAAAAGCTGTGCGTCTCGCAGGCGGCCTTCCGGATGTCAAAGGAAAGAAGGTCCTCATCAAACCGAATCTCTTATCCGATGCAGCCCCGGAGCGGGCGGTTACCACCCATCCGCAGATTATCTGGGCTGTTGCAAAACTGGTGCAGGATGCAGGAGGTATTGTAACAATCGCCGACAGTCCCGGAGCAGGGATTCTTTACACTCCGCGGACGCTTCACAAAGTCTACAGCAAATGCGGTATTGAGGAGGTGGCAAAAGAGCTTGGCATCACCCTTGACTATGATGTCGGGTTTAAGGAGTGCAACTTCCCCGAAGGAGTTGTAATGAAGCACTTCACCGTGATTAATCAGGCATACAACGCGGATGTCATCATTTCGGTCTGTAAATTAAAGACCCACATGTTTGCCCACTTTTCCGGGGCGGTGAAAAACACCTTCGGCGTCATCCCCGGACTGGACAAACCGGTCTTCCACTCCCGGTTCCCGGACTTTACCGACTTTGCGGAGATGCTCGTTGACTTAAACGAGCTGGTAAAGCCTGACTTTGTTGTGATGGATGCAATCGTCGGCATGGAAGGAAACGGTCCGCAGGGAGGAAGTCCGAAGAATGTCGGCTATGTTCTTGCCTCCAAATCGGTGTACGGCCTGGATATTTCCGCACAGACCTTAATCTCCATGCCGCCTGAGTCGATTGCAACCACAATCGCAGCCCTTCGCCGCGGCTTAATTGAAGAGGTGGAGGTCAGAGGAGATGAGATTGTGCCGGTTGCGGATTTCGTACCCCCTTCAACCTACCGGCAGGAGGTCGTGCACGAGTCCTGGCAGAAGAGAAACATCTACAGGAGACTGCAGCGTGTGGGAAAGGATATTTATTCCCCGTCGCCGGTAATTGACCCGAAGCGCTGTGTCGGCTGCGGTCAGTGTGTCAGAATCTGTCCGGTAAAGGCCGCTCACATCTCACAGGGGAAGGCATCGTTTAATCTGACCAACTGTATCCGTTGCTACTGCTGCCACGATATGAGTCAGTACGATGCAATCATTATGCGGCGTCCGATTGTCGGAGAAATCATTCACTCAATCATTAAGTAACCATGTCGCGCAAATGGCTGATTTTAGGAGGAGGACTCACCGGAGTCACTCTGGCACGCCTGCTCTCCGAAAAAGGAGACGGCGTCACTGTTTTTGAAAAGAACAACAAGACCGGGGGTCTCTGCATCTCCGAGAAAAGAAACGGCTTTACCTTTGATATCGGAGGTTCACACATAGTGTTTTCCCGTGACACTGAGGTTCTGCAGTTTATGCAGAATGTCTTAGGCGAAAACCGTGAGTTCAGAAACCGGAACACGAAGATTTTTTACAAAGGACGCTATGTCAAGTATCCGTTTGAAAACGGTTTATCGGAGCTTCCCAAAGACGACCTGTACTTCTGCATCAGCGAGTACATCAAAATGCTGATTGCATCCGAAAAAGGAGAGATTGCCGAGCCGCAGAACTTTAAGGAGTGGATTTATGCAACCTTCGGCAAAGGAATCGCCGAGTGCTATCTGGTCCCCTACAATGAAAAAATCTGGAACTATCCCGCAGATAAGATGTCCAAGCACTGGATGGACGGACGTGTCCCGAGACCGCCTGTTGAGGATATCATAAAGTCCGCAGTGGGCATCGAAACCGAGGGGTACACGCACCAGTCGGTCTTCTCTTACCCGGTTGAGGGGGGAATTGAGGCGCTCATCCGTGCTGTTGAAGCGCCGGTTACGGACAGTATTCTTACGAATACCGAAGTCACGGCGGTCGAAAAAACCGCATCCGGCTGGAAGGTCACGGCAGGCGGTAAAACATACGAAGGAGACGACCTCATCTCCACGATTCCGCTGCAGATTCTTCTCCCGATGCTGGAGGCCCCCGCGGACGTAAAAGAGGCAGTAGGCGCTCTCCGGTACAACTCGATTGCCTGCATTTCCGTAGGTATAAAAGGAGAGGTCCCTGACATCTCATGGATGTATATCCCCGAGGGAAAATGGGGAGCGTTTAACCGCCTGTCCTTCCCCTCAAACTTCTCGACAAAGACCGCACCTGAAGGATGCTCTTCCATCCTTGCTGAGATCACCTACAACGACGGCGATGAGATTTCAAAGATGTCTGATGAGGAGATTATCTCCCATACGGTCTCCGGTCTTCGTGAGATGGGACTTGTATCAGACAATGTGGTTTTTACCGCGGTCGACCGGTTCACCTATGCCTATGTGGTCTATGATACGGAGTATCTGAAAAACATTAAAACCGCCTGCGAATGGATTGAGGCACAGGGCATTCACCTTGTCGGGCGGTTCTCGCAGTTTGAGTATCTGAATATGGACGGGTGCATCAGAAGCGTGATGAACTTTGTGAACGGTCAGGAGGCCGGAAAATGAGTGACAAACTGAGTGTCAACATCAGGGTTGAAAATTTCGGACCGTTTAAGTATGTCGGCTGCGGAACGGTTGCCATGATGCTCTATGAGGGGCTTTCAGGTCTCGGCACACTTGATGTGGAGATGAACAGCCGCCGGCACGACCAGGATGTTACCCATGTCCACACGTTAGGTCCTGCAGCATACTATACGAAGGTCCGGGCAAAAGGGGTAAAGATTCTGACCGCCCATTCGACACCGAGTCTGAATGTCAACAACCTTGCAGGAGCTTCCCTGATTAACCGGATGTACAAGCCGCTGTACGGTACCTACGACCATATCATAACGATTACCGCGGATAATGAGCGTGAGATTAAAGAGATGCTTCCGGATATGCCGACAACCCGCATTCCAAGCTGTGTGAACATGGATAAGTACCGGCCGGATGCGGAAAAGCGCCGGGCATTCCGTGAAAAGTACGGCTTTTCGGATGAGGATACAGTAATCCTTCAGGTAGCCCAGCAGACTCCACGGAAGGGCATCTATGACTTCCTTGACCTCGCAGACCGCCTGCCTGACTATAAGTTTATGTGGATAGGAGGCTTTCCCTACGGACCCATTTCGGAGGACCGCAAGGCGGTTGAGGAGCGGAAGAAAAAAGCAGGGAAGAATGTTATTTTCCCGGGCTTTGTTCCGGATATCACCGGGGCGTATGCAGGAGCCGATGTGTTTTTGTTCCCCTCGTACGGGGACTTAATGTCCATCTCCATTCTGGAAGCACTTTCAAGCGGGCTTCCGGTTTTATCCCGGAACCTGAAGGAGTATAAGGAGCTCTTCCCGGGGGTTGCAGCCCTCTTTGAGGATATTTCAGAGGTACCTGATCTCCTGCGCGATGAGGAAAATCTCAGAAAAGCTGCCTCCCGTGCACGTCCCTCGGTTGAGCCGTATGATATCAGAAAGGTTGCACAGATGCATGCAGACCTGTATGCACGGCTTTCGGATGAGCATAAAAGAAAACAGGCAGACCACTCCTGAGGTGAGGATACAACCATGACGGAAAATTCTACAGCAGCAAAGCAAATGTCAAAAGAGATACAGCCGCAAGAACAGCAGATACAGAATGATGCAGGTGCAAATGCCGCAGTATCTGCCGCAGGAGATACCGCAGCAGAGACCTGCGGAATATCAGTAGTTATTCCCGCATTTAACGAAGGAGAGGGAATCGAGGCATGCCTGAAAAGTCTCTGTGACCAGACACTTCCGCGGGACCGGTATGAGATTATTGTAGTCGACGGAAACTCGAAGGACAACACCCGTGAGGTTGCTGCAAAGTACGCGGACAAGGTGTTTATCCAGACAAGCAAAAAGGTAGGAGGCGCCAGAAACGACGGTGTTCTTGCAAGCAGATACGACTGGGTGGTAACAGCAGACGCTGACTGTATCTTCCCGCGGACCTGGCTTGAGACGATTGTAAATGACTTTAAGGAGCACCCCGAGGCAGTGGTGTTCTATGGGCCTATCTATCCCTTAGAGCCCGGTGTAAAATACAAGGTCGAGATTTTTCTCTACAACAGAATCGTGCATGCCGGAGGAAAGCTCGGATTTTTCTATGCAACGCTCGGGGCGAATACTGCGTTTCGGAAGAAGGAGTTTATTGAGGCGGGGATGTACCGTGTCTGTGATGCGGGAGACGACTGGGAGCTTCCGTTCCGGATGAAAAAACTCGGGAAGATTCATCTCGATATGAAGATGGTTGTGGGATTTTCCATGCGGCGCTATATCAACTTCGGTCTGCTCCGCTCGGGATTCCAGTGGTTCTATGTGGTAGCCAAAGGCGGGGATTCGGACAAGCATCAGTATATGGGGAAGACATATACGAAGAAGGAAGACAAGAAAGAGAAGAAGAAATAAAGAAGAATTTTTTTTGTTTTTTTACTGTTTTTATTCCTGATTTATTATTGTTGCAGCTGACAGTGCGGCTTGGGAAAACGGAAAAATTTGCGGTAA
>JAGHSU010000120.1 GCA_018065685.1 Candidatus Methanocorpusculum equi
TTTTTTTTTTAAAACCGGCACACATCCCAAAACGTTTTCTGACCGGAAAAAGAAACGGCAGACAACACCCGGACTGTATCCGGTGTTGAAAATTTTCTGCTAAAAAATAAAATCACATGAGACGGTACGTCTCCAGATTCTGCGGAGACACCGTCTGTATATGATACTTTTTATAAATTGAGGATGCCAGGTCAATCGTCTTGGACTCTTCGCCGTGAATCGTAAACACACGCTCCGGCTTCGGCTGAACATACTGCACATAATTCATCAGCTGCTTTCTGTCGGCATGTCCTGAAAATCCTTCGACGGTTAACACATTCATGTTAATAATGATTGTGCCCTTCTTTCCTACAGGAATCTCACGCCAGCCCTTCTGAATGCGGCGTCCGTACGTTCCTTCCGCCTGATACCCGACAAAGATAAGCGTGTTCTTCTCAGACTCAGCAAGATTTGTCAGATACTCAATCACAGGACCTCCGTTTAACATACCGGATGTTGAGATAATAACACAGGGGTCTTTTGAAAAGATGACTTCCTGCCGTTTGTCATAAGTATCAACCTGCTCAAAGCATTCGGCAAGGAACGGATTATAATTGTCACGGAAAATCTGGTTTCTGAGGTCGGTGTTCAGATACTCAGGGTATGCGGTGTGCATTGCCGTCGCTTCCTTAATCATACCATCGAGATAGACCTTACAGGATGGAATCTTTTTGTTACGCATACCTTCCTCAATTGCAAGCATCAGCTCCTGCGACCTTCCGACCGCAAACGCCGGAATCAGGACTTTTCCTCCGCGAGAGAGTGTCTCGCTGATGACCTGGCAGAGCTGCTCTTCCGCCTCGATACGGCTCGGGGAAAAGTCCTCGGAACTGCCGTAGGTTGACTCCATCACAAGGGCTTCAAGCCGCGGGAACTGTGAGACTGCCGGATTAAACAGACGGCTTTTTGCATAATACAGGTCGCCCGTGAATGCAACATTATACAATCCGTTTCCGACATTGAAGTGTGCGATTGCAGACCCTAAAATATGCCCCGCATTATGGAGAGTGAGCTTTAAGTCAGGGGCGATGTCTGTTACATCCCCGTATCCGATGGCAATCGTGTGCTTTACAAACTCACGAACCTCGTTTGATGAGTAGGGCGGAGCGCGGTCTTCTTTGTTATTTACATCAAGATAATCCAGCTGCAGCATTGCGGCAAGGTCACGGGTTGCAGGAGTTGTATACACCGGACCGTCATAGCCGTAGCGGTAGAGCAGCGGCACATATGCACAGTGATCAAGGTGTGCATGGGTTAAGATAACCGCATCGAGGGATTCAAACGGATAAATCTCCGGCACATGAAGGTACGGTGTTGACGCAGAACCGGTCGCACCCGGGGCTTCTCCGCAGTCAATTAAGACTTTGCTCTGCGGGGTGGTTAACAGAAATGCGGCACGTCCGACCTGCCTGCAGCAGCCAAGGGTGGTAATACGAAGCCACTGGTTTTTATCCCGTCCGGTAAATACGGAATTCCGGTGAATCCTTTTTCCGCAGCGGCGCAGAAACTCCTTTCGTTCATCACGTGTCTCACGAAGATACTGCCGCACCTGCTTAATCGTAGTGGAAGGAATCGGCGGAGTACGTACAACCCGCGGGGTCCAGCCGGTCTTTATTGTGATATCGCGAAGCATCGTTCCGTTTTTCCCGATGACGACTCCCGGTTTTTCCGCCTCGATTAACATCTCCCCCGTATCGGTATCAAAAAAGATGTCGGTGATGCCGGCGGACTCGGGGACCACCTTCTTTACCATATCATAGGCGACTTCGGTGTCACCGAGAATGTTCGGGCGGACAACGATGCGTTTTCTCAAATCGCGGGCGAGTGTTTTGATTAAATCCTGCTCTGCGGCAATCTTTTCCGGATTGTCGGTATAGATAACCATCTCCGGCCCCTCGTACTCGACATCAGTCACCTTGACGCCGCTCGGGACCTTCTTATTGATGGTCTCTTTTAGTTCCAGCAGCTGTTCTTCAATCTGCATACTAACGCATCCAAAAAATCAGCGGAGAAGAGACTGGACTGTCTCTTCCGGGACATATTCAAATTTATCTTTGGTAATTACAACCACGTTGTAGCCTTCACCTGATGCGGAATCGCGGCGCATCGCGGCACGAAGGGCGCGGACTGCGAGATTTACCGCATCCGCCTCCTTCATATCCTTTGTGTGGCGGTCCTCTAAGACACCGTAGGCCGTAAGGGAACCGGAACCGGTCGATACAAAGTTCTCTTCCAGCGTGGCTCCTCCCGCTGCATCCACAGAGTATACGGAAGGGCCCTGTGAGTCAACCCCTCCTACGAGCAACTGAACATAATACGGAGTAAACCGGTTCTGGTTTAAGTAGTTGGAAAGCACAGTGGCTGCTGCTCCGACACTGATTGGTTTTCCTCTCCTGACCTGATAGAGGCTGCACTCGACATTGATAATGCGTATGAGCTGCTGTGCATCTCCGACGCCTCCTGCGATAGTCATTCCTATCCGGTCTGCGATTGCATGGACCTTCTTCGCTTTTTTGCTTGCGATAAGCGTCCCCATCGTGGCACGGCGTTCCGTTGCAAGGACAACCCCGTCCTTAAAGACGATTCCTACAGTGGTTGTTCCTGTTTTAACATCCTGATTTTCCTGTGACATAGATTCCTCGGATTGTGTTTCGGTATATCATATTCATCTACGATGAACTGAAATACTATGATACTGGCAAAACAGTTCTTTGAACTGATAAAAGCGCATTCATATATTATTCGTGCATGAAAATAAAGTTATCTGTATCGTCAGGATACTGTAGTATCCCGAAATTAGTTCAGTATTTATCTGATTCTGAATCGCATCCATCACACGCAGCCCAGAACCAGCTGTTCACGTAGTTCAGGATTCTTTCC
>JAGHSU010000005.1 GCA_018065685.1 Candidatus Methanocorpusculum equi
GAATAAACTATCTGCCTGTTACAGGAAGTCCTTATTTCACATGAATATCACCTCAATCCGCCATAAACTGACCGGCTGGACGAAGCCGATTATAAAACTTATTGCAAAAACCGGCATCTCCCCGAATATGATTACGCTCATCTCCTTCATTCTGGGAATAGGGGCAGCAGTCCTTTTTGCCTTTGCATACTATCTGCCGGGGGCCATCCTGCTTGCCGTATCCGGATTTTTTGATCTGACAGACGGCGGCGTCGCACGGATAAACAACCGGAAAAGCAGATTCGGCGCGTTCATCGACTGGATTGCGGATAAATATATTGACGGGATTGTTCTCCTTGGGATTGGTCTTTCCTGCTTTGTCGCAACTCCCTGGTATCTCGCACATGTTCCTCTTCCGACAGTCGTTTATGTTGCAGCTGCAGGTGCCGCAGTCATTGGTTCAATTATGAACACCTTCATTAAACCCGTGGCCTATGCGGAGATAGGATTCCAGGGAAAGGAGAACGGAAAAATCACAGACCCGCTTGAAGGTGTGGGATTCTTCGGAAGGCCTGAGACATTTATTCTGCTGATTTTAGGAGGCCTTACCGGATTTATCTGGATAGCAGTCCTGATAATTGCCGTCTGTACAAACATCTCTGCCATCCAGAGAATCATCTATCTCTGGAAAAAGTACGGAAAAGAACCAGAACTTCCAGACGGGGAAAAAGACGCGGACGTACGTGTAAATGGAAAGAATCATACCATTCCGGAGGAAAAATAAGTAATGATGGAAATTTGCGCAGCACTCCCCTTCCGTCCGGAGAACCCGAAAACACGGCTCTCAGGGATTCTGACTGAAGCGGAGCGGACGGCCTTTGCGGATGCGATGCTGCATGATGTTGTGTCCGCCCTTCGTGATGCGGAGATTCCAGTAACGATTCTTTCAACCGCAGAGTACGCATGTGAGGGTGCCTCTGTTGCCGTACGGAACGAAGGATTAAACGAAGCGCTGAACCGCTTCCTCTCGGATTCCGGAAAACCGGTTCTGATTATCATGTCTGACCTTCCGCTCGTGACCAGAGAGACGATTCTGCGGGTTGTTTCAACGGAAAAGGATATAGCAGTGGTCCCAGGGACAGGCGGCGGAACAAACATCCTTTTTATCCGGAACCCGAAAGCTTACCGTGTGCAGTACTACGGCTACTCATTTAAGAGGCACCTTGAAATTGCGGAGCAGCTGAATATGACTGTTGATGTCATCGATTCTCTCCGGATGTCGACGGATGTTGACGAACCGGAAGATCTTGTGGAACTGCTGATTCACGGAAACGGCAGCGCAAAACAGTGGCTTGAAGAAAACGGATTTTCGCTTTGTGCAGAAAACGGAAGAGTCAGTGTAAAACGGGGTGAAACACGCATTGTCTGAAGATACAGCACCAGAAATAAATGAGACTGACCCGGGCAGACCGGACGTAAACGGGACGAACAACTTAAACGAGACGGACCTTATCGCCGAAGCGGAACGGCTTGCCGCATCCGGAAAATTTGACGATGCAGTGTCCATGTATGATTCTGCTCTGAGAGAGGGCCCGTACAACCCGATTGCCGCCGTAGGAAAGGCATCGGTGCTCAAGGCCATGGGACGCTATGCGGAGTGCGCGGCAGAACTGGGAAAAGCCCTCACCGGACTTCCTGAGTGGGAGGTTGCAAAGGAGGATATGGAGCGGTTTTCCGCATTTTCCTCGATGCTTCATGTTCTGCGCGCAGAAGCATACCTTTATTTAGAAGACAGGAAAAATGTATTTGCAGAACTTGACGAAGCTGATAAAATCCGTGATGCGGATGCAGCGTCGCTTCTTGTCAGAGCAAATGCCTTTGCGCAGGCAGGGGACTTTGATGAAGCGGGAGACCTGCTTTACCGGGCTGAGGAGTGGTGTTAACTCCACGAGGATTCGATGCTCACGCAGGTCTGGCTTACCAAAATCCACTGTGCGAAGGAACAGCATGGTATCTTTGCCCCTCTGTATGCTGCGGAGGTGTATGCAAAAAAGAACTGGCGCATGCCAAAAGGCACCGCGGCAGAACTTCTTGAGCGTGCGGATAATCTCCGGCGCGAGGGACTGCTCTACGATGCGCTCAGATACTATGATGCCTGCCTCGAAGCAGAGCCAGAAAACCGGGCACATGTTCTGTTTTTACAGGGCATTGTCTTTGAACAGCTGAAACGGTACTCAGATGCATTCCGCTGTTATGCGGATGCTTTATCTGCAGGTCCGGATAAAGAGGAAGAGTTCTCCATCCGTGTGAGATGGGCAAATGCAAAAGCACTCCGGGGTGAATAAATGGAAGAAGAAAATACACATGAACCAATAGAAAAGTCAAGCCATATGGTCAGATTTTATCTGGCAAAGGGCTGCTCGCTGATTACAACCGTTGTCTATCTTTTAATTGCCGTACTGCTGGTGTTTGCGGTTGTGATTGCGGCAGTTGATGCTGTAGAGCTCCTGCTGGAGGCAATGGAAAGTACAGACCCGGCAATATTAACCCCTGCCGTACAGGCGATTCTTTTCATCATCGTGCTTGCGACACTGATTGATCTTGTCAGGTCGTATGTAAAATACGGAAAAATCCTCCTGCGTCCTATCCTTGTTGCAGGAATCACTACCATGGTCCGGAAACTGCTGGTGGTAAATCTGACCTTTGCGGATATCATTGGTGTTGTCATCGTCATCCTGGCACTCATGGTCTCCATTATCTTCCTCGGACGTGAGGACAGAAAGACCGCGCAGTGTGCGAAGGAGGAAGAGGAAAAGGACAGGCAGCGGGAGCAGGAAAAACCCCTGTTTCATCTGATTGAAAAGCGGAACAAAGAGAAAAAAGCCGCGGAAGAAAAATAACCGGGAAAAATAACCGGACAAATCCCTGCAGCGGTAGACTGCAAAAAACAGGGATGCGGCAGAATAGTGTTTCTGTCCCTCCCCATTTTTCTTTTTTGTCTGCTCTTTTCGTTATACAGAGAATCTGACCATACGGTTTTCCCGGTACATCGGGCACTGGTCTGATACAAAGATTCTGACATCCCCGCCTTCGGTCGCATCCTCTGCTATCTCGCGGGCAAGGTTCGGACGGTTGTAATTTTCCGACAGGTGGGCAAGCGCCACTGTACCAACGGATTTTTTCAGCCGTGAGAGGACTTCTGATGACGCTTCGTTGGAGAGATGGCCGTCATGAATTATCCGGTCTTTTAAGTATCGCGGGTAGGGGCGGAGGACCGCGCAGCTTCCGCCGCATGCAGCCCCGCAGGACCTGCACATCTTACAGCGGTCGAAGGTGTCGGATTTCATCGCGGATGTTGAGTAATTACTTTCGAGAACGACCGCGTCACAGGCACAAAGTGCTGCAAGCATTGTATCTGTTACTTTGTGCGTGTCAAGGCAGACGCCGATTCGGGAATCTCCGTCATCAATGATAAATCCCGTGGGTTCTCTTGCGTCATGGTATGTTGCAAAGGCGGCCGTCCGGAGCGTTCCAAACTCTGCCTCTATTCCTTTTCCAAGCAGGATTTTTTCCGATGATAAAGGAATCATCCCGTTTCGTTCCATCTCCGAAAGAGTTCCTCCGGATGCTGCAACCGGGATATGCGCGGATTTTAAGAATGCCTTTGCCGACCGGACATGGTCTGAATGTTCGTGGGTTACGAGAAGGCCCCTGACATTTTCTGCCGGAAGCTGATACTCTCCGAGGGTCCGGTAAAGATATCCTATCCCTGCGTCAATTACCACTGCATCTGTTTCATTTCCTATGTAGATGCAGTTTCCTTTACTGCCGCTTGCAAGCAGAACACAATCCATTGTTATTATATTCGCTTCCCTGAAAGTTATGTTTTGTTAATGGGGTTGACATCTTCTTCTGGATAGCTTGCACCTTCCGCCGACGATGCTTCTTCCGCTTGGGTATGTTCAAGCATCGCGGTAAACGTAACCGTTCCTTTGTATGTCCCCGCAAAAGCTGGATCATCCGTCAGTTTAAAGTAGAGATTCTGTGTTGTATCTTTTGATGCAGAGAGCACTTTGTCTCCTGTTTTTATGAGTGATTCATTTCCAAAGGATGAATTCGATGCAATCTGGTATTCAGCAGTTTTGGTCTCATCTCCTTCCAGTTTCAGGATAAATTTATATTCATCTCCCGGATTTGTGTCATCTGATGTTAGCATAACTACTACGTGTTTTCCTTCCTCGGGAGGTGTTGTGAAACTAACTGAGATGGCAGCTTCCTCTGTCAGTCCTTTTTTGAGATCAAGTTCTGCGGGAATCTGGATGGAGTAAGAGGTACTTTCCCCGGTCTGATAGCAGACGCTCATTTCTTTTTCCTCCGGTTCCGGCCCAGGTGCCGGACTCTCTGCTTCAAAGACTGCAGAGACTGATACATCGGAATCGGGCATGATAAATCTTGTCGGATTTTTGGACGGAACAGAAACACCGCCGCTTACAGTCCAGCTTTTGAGTTTATATCCTGCGGCATGGAAAGCAGTGAGATGAACCTCCGTTCCTTCCGTGGCTCTGGCATAGGATGCGGATACAGCGCCGTGTTCGGTGCTGCAAACACAGATGCTATGCTGTTCTACGGGTGAAATTTCATCCCATGCTGCATAGAGGGTAAGTGCTGTCTGTGTGTATTTCCATGTTTCATCGGGATTGTAGTATGATGATTTTGTGAAGAAAAGACAGTTTTCTCCCGAAAAGATACAGAACCAGTTTCCTGTTGCGTCTTTCCATCCGGAAAATGCTCTTCCTGCTTTTACCGGTGGGTCGGGGAAGACGAATGCTGAACCTCTGTTGCACTTTATGCTTGCGTATTCCGAGCACCCATCCATGAAGGTGACTGTTGTCGGTGTTATATCTATCCAGATAAGGGAATATGGGTTTGTTCCGGGATTTACGAATCCATACAGTGGAGTATCTTCTTTGTCATAGATAATATTTTCTGCGCCTCTGTAGTCACCGCTTGCAGTACCGAATGTTTTTCCTGAAATAGTGCTTTTCGCCTTGCTAATCATGATTGTTCCTGTTAGATCTCCGTTGAGGATAAATTTTGAGCGGTCGGATAGATGGACATTACTATCGCGATTGTTTTTCACAGTCGCAGTATCGTGGACAGAAAAAACACAGTCTGATTTATCTGCAACAAATACGCCCCCTCCATTTTCTGCACTGTTTTCTGTAATCTTCCCGCCAGTCATGGTAAATATGCCGTTGTTTTCGACCCCACCTCCGTTTCCGCCAATTGCAGTGTTACCAGCAATTGTTCCGCCACACATAAAAAACATACCATAATATGTTCGTTCTTTACCCAGATATCGTTTGATCATCACACCTCCTCCATTATTTGCACTGTTTCCCACGATGTTTCCGCCGTACATTGTGAATGTACAATCACTCCCAACACAAATCCTCCCTCCTTCATCTGCTTCGCCGCCGGTGATACAGCCTCCATTTACTGTAACTATTTCCGCTGTGACTGGATTTTTATAAGTTACAGCCGGTGTGTGTTCCCTGGATAGTGCCGAATCGACCAGTTTGAGGTGGCGCCCTTTGAAAGTATTCTCCTCCTTTATGATTTTTATGATAGATTTGTCTTCCTTTCCGGTTAAAATATGTCCGTTCAAATCAATAACAGCGATGACCCCTTGGGAAAGAGTGAGTGGTGATGTTAATGTGATATCATTCGTCATCCGGTAGTAACCATCCGTAGAAATTATGCTGTTCGTAAATGCAGGAGATTCCACTGCAGTGGTCCAGACTGCTTCAAGCATGATGTTCTGTCCCAATGTATACAATAACTGTCCATCAGCATAATATTCACCACCGACGTTTGATTTCCATTTAAGGAAATATTGTTCTGATGACGGTGCATCAAACCTGTTCAGTATCAGCGGTGTTGGAGTGTCGGATTTAATCGTCTGTGTATAATCCGCACCAGCTCCTCCACCAGCGGTAAAGGTGATGGTAAAATCCGCCGCTGCCGCTGCTCCGGTAAAGACCAATATTGTGGTGAAGAAGAGAAGCAGGATAATACCTGACAAACGTTGAGCACTTCGTGCCATCTTCCTCCCCAGCCCTATGAGAGATATCCTCTCCCTCTTTTTTCCAGGTATCATTTTATTTTTGTGTGTGTCCATATCTGTTCTCACGCTCTGTGCGGTTTTGTATCCTGAATTACGGGATATACATAATCTTATCATAGAGAATCTGTTCATATCCGTCAAATGTTCCGACAACGATTACCCGTTTCTGCCCGGACATCGCCCTAAATTTCTGTACCGTTCCAACTGACGGGGGGTACGTGTACATTTTTTCCGGTGCTGCAGGTTCTTCATCCGCAGTTACAAAAACTCCGGTAAGCCCCGGAAGATCCTCCCCTCCCGCATATGTGATAATGATGTCATGACCGGATGTTGTTTTTTGTGCGGAGACCGTGAGGCTTACCATTTTTCCTCCTTCAAGGTTTCCTGCCATTCCGAATGCGGCAACTGCAACAACTGCTGCAAGTCCTACCGCAATTGCCACCAGAAGAATAGTAGCAATGACAGGAGAGACTGCATCATCCTGTATTCCTGTTTGTTTTGCCATACTGTTAGGTAGTCTGTAAAAAATATATATTAATATTGTGGACAAAATGTCACATTTCTGGCACAAGTTTCTGTAAATCCTGCGGAAACATGCTTTTCTCCCGGAAACGGAGGGTGATGCCTGTTACAAAAAAATCACTTTTTCCAAATGCGGATTTTCTGCCGAAAACAGGGCCTGCGCGCGCAAAATAACTGATTGTGTCACCTGTCTCTTTTATGAAATAAGTAAGCCTTTAACCGATGGAGGATATATATGTAAAGCAGATATTATTTTTCCGGATGATATATCATGACAGATAAATTCAGACATGAACATGATTTGTTAGGCGACATGATGGTACCTGCAGATGCATACTATGGAGTTCAGACAATGCGCGCAATTGAAGACTTCCCGATTACAGGTCTTAAGATTGACCGGGCGCTCATCATGGCGATGGCAATTGTCAAAAAAGCCGCTGCCCACGCAAATATGGATGTGGGTCTGCTCCCGGAGGATAAGGCACACGCTATCATGGATGCGGCAACGGAAATCATTGAACACATAGATTTGCACAAATGGTTCGTTGTGACCCGATTCAGGGAGGGGCGGGAACATCCATTAACATGAATACCAACGAGGTGATTGCAAACAGGGCGCTTGAACTCCTCGGTGAAGAGAAAGGAAACTACAAAATAATCTCTCCGAACACCCATGTTAATATGAGCCAGTCAACAAATGATGCATTCCCCTGCGGACTCCATCTCGCGGCAATAATCAGACTGGATATGCTGATTGGAAACCTTGAAAAACTTATTGAGTCATTTGAAAACAAGGCAAAGGAGTTTGGAAACGCCATCAAAATGGGACGCACACATCTGCAGGATGCAGTCCCCATCCGCTTTTCACAGGAGTTCCTGGCATATGCCGCGGGGTTAAAGCGCGACCTTGTCCGGATTAAAAAAGTACAGGAGAACCTGTACGGGGTCAATATGGGGGCAACGGCAGTGGGTACCGGACTGAATGCAGACCCTGCATACATAGAAGCCGTCGGCAGATATCTGGCTCTTTACAGCAGAAAACCGGTATACATCGTGGAGAATCTGGTTGACGGAACGCAGAATACCGATGCCTATACCGAAACCTCGTCCACTCTTAAAATCTGTATGCTCAATCTTTCAAAGATAGCAAATGATCTCCGTCTTATGGCATCGGGTCCGCGGTGCGGTCTTGGAGAACTTAAGCTTCCTGCATGCCAGCCGGGGTCATCAATAATGCCCGGGAAAGTCAATCCGGTAATGGCTGAAGTGGTCAACCAGATTGCATTCCAGGTTACCGGGAATGACCTTACTATCTCTATGGCAAGTGAGGCGGGGCAGTTTGAGCTCAATGTTATGGAGCCGGTCCTGACGTTCAATCTGCTGCAGTCCATAAACATTATGACAAACGTTCTTCACGTGTTTAAAATTCACTGTATTGACGGGATTACGATTAATGCTGAACGCGGACGCGAGTATGTTGAAAAGAGTGTCGGCACCATCACCGCAATCAACCCCTATATCGGTTACGAGCAGGCGTCTCAGATTGCAAATGAGGCAATCATTACCGGACGTCCGGTCCGTGAACTGGTAAAGGAGAGGGGAATTCTGACTGACGAGGAGATGGAAATCATCTTAAATCCTGAAAACATGACAACACCGGGAATCTCCGGTGCAGAAGTTCTCGGGGATAAATTCCATCTGAAACAGTCACAGGTGGACGGGAAAAAGACCATCCCTGAAGAGCTGAAGGCAGAAGATGCCGACAAATCCCTTGCCGCGCTTCTTAGGGAAAATGAACTGCTTGCGGGTCGCGGAATTGCCGGAGCGGGCTGGTAAGGCCGAAGAATCGGGCAGACCCTTATTATTTTTTCGCGTTTTAACCGGCGTGTTTAAATCGGAATAAACCACATCTATTTGTAGAGATTGTATGGCAGCAAAAAAATCCAAAAAAAGTACAGAAGCAGCTGCAGAGGATGCACCGAAATTATTCTACATCTTCTATAATCAGGAACGCTGGGACAACTGGCTCAACTCCTTAAAGGCGGCGGATTTTGACGGAGACGAAAATTCAGAGGATATGCCAGAAGGATTCAGACTTCTTGACGGCTTATCGGATGATATCACGCTTGGTGTGATTAAGGTCATCAGACTGTATCAGAATCAGCGCTTTACTGTTGAAGAGTCGCGCACCAAAATCCGCGACATTGAAGCGATTGTCATGGGTGAGGTAACTGACGGGATGCTTGCAGAAATAATCGGCTCGATGCAGATTTCGATGCTTGTTTTATTCTCTGCGGCGCAGAAATATCTTGAAGGCTCCTCTCCTGCGGCAGAAACAGTCAAGGACCTGGTAAAGGAAGGCAGAAAGGTTGTTGACAAAGACCCTGAAGAAGCACTTGATATTGCATCGTCCATCGGTTCTGCGGTTATCAACGGCACATCCTGCTACGGCAAATATGTCAAGGATACGGATGAACCGACACTCTTTGACGAGTGGCTGGTTGAGGTTGAACGCATTGCCGACGCGATGAAGTCGTTAAAGGACTTCGATGAGGTCGCCGGAGAAGCCCAGTGATTGCAGACAGGGCACGGTTCCGCTACATTAAAAAACTTCAGCGTGCGGCAGGCTACCGTCTGCCGGACGGTGCATTTCACCCGGCAAACCTCGAGGCAATCTCGGGTTCGATGAATATTGACGGACTCGATCCCGGAACACGGGAACAGGTCCTCCGCTTTTACAAGGACTTTCTGCAGTGCGGATGCAAGGATGCGCCGCTTTGCGGATGTCCGGAGCGCAAATTTGTTATCTGTATCTTAGAGCTTCGTGAGATGGGATTAAATCACAAGGAGATTTCCCGTCACCTGCTCGACGAGTACGGAGTAGAACTCTTTCCTGCCGACATCCTGAGTTTTCTGGAGGATTCGGTACATCTGCTGGAAGCGGTCCGCGGCGTGGCGTCTCTTGCAAAAGAGGACGAGCTTGCGGCAAAGACGGATACACATATTAAGGAAATATCCCGATAATACCGTCTATTACATATCCGTACAGTGTTTTTCCCGGAATCAAAACCGCTGTATCCGGTCCGGATACTTTTTTTTAAATTTTAAAGGAAAAAAAGTATTAAGCCCATCCGCGGGCTTTCATTCCTTCGACAACACGGGACACCGCGACAACATATGCTGCCTGGCGCATGTTAATCTTGTATTTCTGTGATGCATCGTAGACATTGTGGTATGCTGCAGTCATTGCATTGTCAAGCTTTGCATAGACATCTTCGAGTGTCCAGTAGTGCATATACATATTCTGTACCATCTCATAGTAGGAGACGGTAACTCCTCCTGCATTACAGAGGAAGTCGGGGATGACATGAACGCCTTTCTCATAGAGAATTGCATCTGCATCGGGGGTGGTCGGGCCGTTTGCAAGCTCCATTAAGACTTTTACGCTGCTGTTGACGTTCTTCACAACATCTGCGTTGATTGCCCCCTCATCAGGGGCTGCA
>JAGHSU010000021.1 GCA_018065685.1 Candidatus Methanocorpusculum equi
GTGGAGATAGACGAGGACAAACCGGTTCTTGTGGATAAGTACATCATCGGAAAAGAGGTCGAAGTGGATGCGGTCTGCGACGGGCGCGATGTCTTTGTCCCGGGCATCATGGAGCTGGTCGAACGCACAGGCATTCACTCGGGCGACTCGATTTCGGTCTATCCGTCCTTCTCCATCTCGGACAAGGTCAAAGGCACCATCCTGCAGTACGCCAAAAAGTTAGGGCCTGCAATCGGCATTATAGGGCTCTACAACATCCAGTTCATTGTTGACAAAAACGAGGATGTCTATATCATCGAGGTAAACCCGCGTTCCTCGCGTACCGTTCCGTTCCTGTCCAAATCAACCGGCTATTCGCTTGCAGACATCGCAACCAGCGTCATCCTTGGAAAGACATTAAAAGAGCAGGGTATCTTTGACCTCTATCCGGAGGAAAAGAAGCGGCATTATGTCAAAGTCCCGGTCTTCTCCTTTAACAAGATTAAAGGTCTTGATGCCTACCTCTCACCTGAAATGAAGTCAACAGGAGAGGCCATCGGCTACGATTCCGCACTGAACCGTGCACTCTTTAAGGGCCTGCAGGCAGCAGGAACACGTGTGCAGAACTATGGAACGGTCTTCGCAACAATCGCGGACGCGGACAAAGAGGAGGCACTGCCTTTAATCAGACGCTTCTACAACCTTGGATTCAACATCGAGGCAACACGCGGCACTGCGGCATTCCTGCGCGAGAACGGCATCAGAGCCCGGACACTTGAAAAAATCAGCAGAGGAAGCACCGAGATCCGTGATGCAATCCGTCAGGGACACATCGCCTATGTCATCAACACCAGTAACGTCGGTGCTGCAGACGAGGAAAGCGACGGGTACAAGATACGTACGTATGCAACGGAAAGCAATGTGACCATGTTTACCTCGCTCGATACAGTAAGAGTCCTTCTTGATGTGCTTGAGGAGACGACAATTACCATCTCGACAATCGATGCGTGAGGCGTAAATGAAACAGGGTCTCTTTACCATTGCGGAAAACAAGGCACTGACACCATCCGTATACCGGATGGTGCTCTCAGGCGACGCATCAGCCGTAACAGCCCCCGGGCAGTTCATCAATATCCTGATAGACGGTCTGTTTCTGAGGCGCCCTATTTCAGTCTGCGACTCAACCCCGGATTCGGTTACCATCATCTACAAGGTCATCGGAAAAGGAACTGAGAGGATGAGTCAAATGACCAAAGGAGAACAGCTCGATGTCCTGACAGGTCTTGGAAACGGATACGATGTATCTGCTGCCGGAAACACCCCGCTTCTTATCGGAGGAGGTGTTGGTGTCCCCCCGCTCTACAAACTCGCAAAACTTCTGACCGCTGCGGGAAAACAGGTAACGGTCATCTTAGGATTTAACACGAAAGATGAAATCTTCTATGAGAAAGAGTTTGCAGCACTCGGTGCGGATGTCCGGGTAACAACCGTGGACGGAAGTTACGGCATCAAAGGGTTTGTCACAGCGGCGATGCCTGAGACCTGTTCGCATTACTATGCCTGCGGACCGGAGCCCATGTTAAAAGCGGTCTTTTCCGCGGTAAAATCCCCGGGAGAGATGAGCTTTGAAGAACGAATGGGCTGCGGATTCGGCGCCTGCATGGGATGTTCCTGCAAAACAGTTACGGGCTTTAAGCGCATCTGCAAAGACGGCCCTGTGATGAAATCGGAGGATATTTTATGGTAACATCAGACCTTACAACACCGGACCTTACAACAAATCTCTGCGGGATTGAACTGGAAAACCCGGTTATTCCTGCAAGCGGCACCTTCGGCTACGGATATGAATTTGCAGAGTACTATGACATAAACTGCCTCGGGACATTCTCCTTCAAAGGAACGACGCTTGAGCCGCGGTTTGGAAACCCGACACCAAGAATTGCCGAGTGCAGAGAGGGTATGCTGAACGCGGTAGGTCTGCAGAATCCGGGTGTGGATAACGTCATCTCCAAAGAGCTTCCGAAACTGAAGCGCTGCTTTAATAAGCCCGTCATGGCAAATGTGAGCGGATTTTCCATCGAAGAGTACACTGAGGTCTGCAGACGCCTTGACACTGAGGAGCAGATAGGATGGTTCGAGGTAAACATCTCCTGCCCCAATGTACAGGGAGGAGGGATGCATTTCGGGACCGACCCGGAAAGTGCTGCAGCTGTTACGAAAGCAGTAAAGGCAGTAACGAAAAAGCCGGTCATCATCAAGCTCTCGCCCAATGTCTCGGATATCACAGAGATTGCAAAGGCCTGCGAAGAGGCAGGAGCTGACGGTCTTTCACTCATCAACACACTTGTCGGAATGCGCATCGACCTGTTCCGGCGGCGTCCCGTCCTTGCAAACACCACCGGGGGTTTTTCCGGCCCCGCGGTGTTTCCTGCAGCACTCCGGATGGTCTATCAGACCGCAGAAGCGGTTAATATCCCGATTGTAGGAATCGGAGGGGTCTCCTCCGCAGAAGATGTCATTGAGATGATGATGGCCGGTGCCTGTGCGGTTGAGGTCGGTACCGCAAATCTGATTCACCCGTACGCATGCCGCGACATCATCAATGATTTGCCAAAGGTTATGAGGAAATACAACATACATTCATTAAAGGAAATAACAGGAGCCGCACACCCATGCCAAAAGATGTAATTATTGCCTGTGATTTTGACAGTGCAGATGCAGTATATGCGTTTCTTGACAGATTCCACGGAAAAAAGCCGTTTGTAAAGATAGGAATGGAGCTTTTCTACGCAGAAGGCCCGTCAATCGTCCGTGAGATAAAACGACGCGGACACAAAATCTTTCTCGATTTAAAACTGCATGACATCCCGAACACCGTGAAAAAAAGCATGACAGTTTTATCCGGTCTCGATGTGGATATGTGCAACGTGCACGCTGCAGGGACCTCTTCGATGATGAAAGCCGCGCTCGAAGGGTTAACACGTGCGGACGGCACAAGACCTCTTCTGATTGCGGTAACGCAGCTCACCTCGACCGGGCAGGAGCAGCTCGAACAGGAACTGCTGATTCAAAAACCCATGGAAGAGGTTGTCGCATCATACGCAAAGAATGCGGCATCCGCAGGACTCGACGGAGTTGTCTGCTCTCCCCTGGAAGCTGCAAAAGTACACGCGGTCTGCGGAAAATCGTTTGTCACGGTAACACCGGGTATCCGGTTTGCGGACTCGGCAGCAGGAGATCAGAAACGCATAATGACTCCTGCAGATGCTGCAAAAGCAGGCTCTGACTACATTGTGGTCGGGCGCCCCATAACACAGGCAGATGACCCGGCGGCAGCCTACGAACGCTGCTGCAGGGAGTTTTTAGGAGCATAAAAGGAGCATATCATGAAACACTCAGAACTTGAAATAAAAATTGCAAAGGACCTTCTGTCAATCAAAGCCGTTTTCTTCCGCCCGGACGAACCGTTTACCTGGGCAAGCGGCATCAAAAGCCCGGTATACTGCGACAACCGCTTAACACTTACCGCACCTTCCGTGCGGCTCGATGTGGAACAGGGGCTTGCCGAGGTTGTGAAAAAAGAGTATCCCGACTGTGAAGTGCTTATGGGCACCTCAACTGCGGGGATTGCGCATGCAGCAATTACCGGACACCTCTTAGGACTTCCGATGGGGTATGTCCGTTCAGGCGCAAAGGACCACGGACGGCAGAACCAGATTGAAGGAAAACTCGAGGCAGGCGCAAAGGTTGTTGTCATCGAGGACTTAATCTCCACCGGAGGCAGTGTACTTGAGGTAGTTGATGTCCTGCGGGCAGCAGGCGCCGACGTATTAGGGGTTGCCAGTATCTTTACCTACCGGATGGATGCAGGACTGAAGCGTCTTTCTGATGCAAAGGTGAAAAATGTCTCGCTCACAAACTTCGATGTAATTGCAGATGTCGCGGCAGAAGAAGGCTACATAAAGCCCGATGATATCAAACGGCTGATTGCCTTTAGAAACAACCCCTCGGATGAGAACTGGATAGGAGCATAAGATGAAAAGTGTTATCGATATCCCCGATCTTTCCGTCGAAGAGATTGATGAGCTGATAAAAACCGCAGGGGATATCGCTTTGCATCCTGAAAAGTATGCAAAGAGCTGCGAGGGAAAAATCCTTGCAACACTCTTTTATGAGCCGTCGACACGCACACGCCTTTCGTTTACGGCAGCCATGATGGAGCTTGGAGGAAACGTGCTCGGCTTTTCAGAGCCCGGGAGTTCCTCCGCTGTAAAAGGGGAAAGTGTCGCAGATACCGCACGTGTTGTCTCCTGTTACGCGGATATTATAGCGATGCGCTCCCCGAAGGAGGGGGCGGCCTTTGTTGCGGCAAAAAACGCAACAATTCCTGTGATAAACACCGGAGACGGCGGGCATGCACACCCGACGCAGACGTTGGGAGACCTTTTTACGATTTACCGCGAGAAGGGACGCTTTAACAACCTCACCGTGGGATTCTGCGGGGATTTAAAGTACGGGCGCACGGTTCACTCCTTAATTGAAGCCATGTCGCGGTATCCGGATGTGAGGTTTGTCCTGATTTCCCCTGACGCGTTAAAGCTTCCGACGTTTGTAAAGTATGAGATTCTCGCACGGCACAATGTCTTATACACAGAGACCGACTCACTCGAGGAAGCACTTCCCTCGCTTGACATTCTCTATATGACCCGCATCCAGAAGGAGCGGTTTACCGACCCTGCCGAGTATGAGCGGTTAAAGGACAGCTATATCTTAACGGTTGAAAAGCTTGCATCGGCAAAAAGTGACCTGTGCATTATGCATCCGCTTCCCCGCGTAAATGAAATCAGTGTGAAGGTGGATAAAGACCCGCGTGCATGCTACTTTAAGCAGGTGGAAAACGGAAAGTACATGCGCATGGCGCTGATTTTAAAACTCCTTGCATCCGCGAAAGAAAATCCGGAGACCGAGGATCTGTTAGCAGGACGCAGTGTGTTAATCAATGAGATGAAATGCACGAATCCCCGCTGTATTACGGCAACCGAGCAGGAGCTTGACCATGTATTCCGCGTGGTTGATGCAGAGGCCGGAATCTGCCGCTGCGTGTACTGCGAAAAGAAGGTGAAAGCGGATTCAGAGATGATGAAGCGCGTTGTAAGGCGGTAACGCGCTATGGGCGGAAAAGGAAAGACAGCAGGGAAAGCAGCAGAAGGGAAATCGCTTGAATCACGGCTCTGGGACTCCGCCAATAAGCTTCGCGGGAATCTGGAGGCGGGAGAGTATAAGCATGTTGTCCTCGGTCTTATCTGTCTAAAGTATGCCGGTGACCGGTTTGAGGAACAGCGGGCAAAGCTGATAGCAGCCGGACGTGAACGGTATATTGATCTTCCCGAGTTCTATACGAAGGACAGTGTGTTTTTTGTGCCGGAGGAGGCGCGGTGGTCAAAACTTATGGAATCCGCGAAACAGCCGGATATTATTCTGAAGGTTGATTCGGCGCTCGCAAGTATTGAGCGTGAGAATTCCGTTTTGAAAGGCGCTCTTCCAGATAATTATTATTCGCGGCTGAATCTTGATTTTTCGCAGTTTGCAGCGCTTCTTGACGTGGTGAACGGGATTTGCGCATCAGACGATGAGCAGGATTTAATCGGCAGGATTTATGAGTATTTCCTGGGGAAGTTTGCGCTTTCCGAGGGGAAGATGAAGGGCGAGTATTATACGCCTAAGTGTGTTGTCAAACTGATTGCAGAGATGATTGAGCCATTCCGCGGGAAAATTTATGACCCGTGCTGCGGTTCGGGTGGGATGTTTGTTCAGTCGAAGAAGTTTGTCGAGGCACATAACGGGAACTCGAAGGATATTTCGATTTACGGGCAGGAGTATACGGCGACAACATATAAGCTTGCGAAGATGAATCTTGCTATCCGCGGGCTTTCCGCAAATCTGGGTGTTCCCGCAAATTCATTTTCGAATGACCAGCATCCGACACTGAAGGCGGATTTTATTATGGCAAATCAGCCGTTTAATCAGAAGGCGTGGCGTGCGGAGAATGAACTGACTGATGACTACCGCTGGGCGTTTGGTGTTCCGCCGGTCGGAAATGCAAATTACGGCTGGATTGAGCACATCATTTCCAAGATGGGGCAGAATGCGAAAGCAGGTTTTGTTCTGGCGAACGGTTCGCTTTCAACCGACCAGGGAGGCGAGGGGGAGATACGGAGAAATATTGTCGAGGTGGGACTTGTTGACTGTATTGCGGCCCTTCCCGGGCAGCTCTTTTATACAACACAGATTCCGGTTTCGCTGTGGTTTTTGCGGCGGAATAAGCCGAACACGGATTCAATCCTGTTTATTGACGCGAGAAAGCTCGGTGAGATGGAAGACAGGACTCATAAGGTGCTTTCAGATGCCGATATTGCCCGGATTGCTGACACGTATCATGCATGGTCGCGTTCAGACGGTTATGCTGATGTTCCCGGGTTCTGCCGTTCCGCCCCTCTTTCGGAGGTTGCGGAGAACGGTTTTGTGCTGACTCCCAGCCGGTATGTGGGGCTTTCTCCCGAGGAGGAGGATTCCGAGCCGTTTGAGGAGAAGATGCAGCGGCTGACGTCAGAGCTTTCGGTTTTGTTTGAGCGTGACGCGGAGGCAAAGGCGGAGATTTGCAGGCAGCTTGAGCGTGCGGGGTTTAAGCTGTGAGTGATATTTCATTCGACGGGCTGATTTCATCTATCAGGTCTGTTGACTGTCAGTTTACGGAGTCCGCGGTTCGTGCGGTGAATGTGGGGCTGACGCTTCGGAACTGGTGTGTGGGAGCCTATCTTTCCGAGTTTGAGCTGCACGGCGCAGGGCGTGCTTCGTATGGAGAACGGCTTTTTGAGAGTGTGGCATCGCGTTTGAAGCAGTACGGTATGAAACGATGTGATGCTCGTGAGCTTCGGCGGTTTATGCTGTTTTATGCGGAGTATCCGCAGGTGTTTGAGGTGCTTCCCGAAGAGATGAAGACATCGCTGCTTCAGGTGTGTTCAAACGATGAAGAAAAACGAAATAATTTTATAGGAGATTCATCGGGAGAAAATTATAGTGCTGAGTCTCCCCACTCAGTGGAAGAGCGAAATATATTAATACAAAGAATTCGGGACTCAGTGAGTCCCAAATTCCAGTCGAAGAATAACTGTTTCGACTCAATGCCGGTTTCTTACCGGACTCCCGCGGAGAAGCTCGTGTCGAGTCTTTCGTTTACGCATATCCGGACGCTCCTTGAGATTGCGTCACCTCTGAAGCGTCTGTTTTATGAGGTTGAGTGCATGAAGGGAGTCTGGTCTGTGCGTAATCGTTATGAAGTTTGTTGATAAAAGAAGGGTGGTAAGGGTGAAAATAAATAATACAGAGACAAAGAGATTAGATGAACTTTGTTTAACAATAACTGATGGATCACACACTAGTCCAAAGGGGATAGAAACCGGTTACCCAATGTTCTCAGTTAAGGACATGGGTGAGTATGGTTTTTCGTATGAGGGATGTAAATTTATTTCAAAACATGATTTTGATGAGATGGTGAAAAATGGCTGTATCCCAAAGAAAGATGATATTCTTCTTGCGAAAGACGGGTCAATATTGGAGCGTATCTTTGTCATGAAAAAAGATTGTGATGGTGCAATATTATCATCCATTGCAATTCTTCGCCTAAATTGTAATTTAATATCTCCATCATACTTATGTTATTTCTTAAAAAATCCAACTGTAGTGTCCCGAAATTAGTTCACAAGTTTTTGACCAATCAAATCCGAAATTATGTTTTGTTTCAAGAACTATCCAAAAATTGGTCCTTGATTTTCAAAAATTTTTACCATCCTATAATAATCTATCTATTTTCTA
>JAGHSU010000053.1 GCA_018065685.1 Candidatus Methanocorpusculum equi
TATCTGCTGCGAGCTGCAGGGTATCTTCGAGTATCTCTATGGAAGCTCCGGGGATGTGCGCCATCTCTGTCCCGGGCTTCTGGCAGAAGTTCTGGATGATAACCTCCTGAATGTGGCGGTGCCGCAGATACAGCTCTTTTATCACCTCAAGAGACTCTATCCTGTCCTCACGTGTTTCGCCAATCCCGAGTAAAAGCCCCGTGGTAAACGGAATCTTCAGCTTACCCGCAGTTTCAATCATCTCTATCCGGACCGCGGGGTCTTTTCCGGGGCTGTGGGCATGAGGTACGACATCCGCGGTTGTTTCAAGCATCAGCCCCATACTGGCGTTTACGGTACGCAGGCGGGCCATCTCCTCTTCGGTGACAATACCTGCATTGGTGTGCGGCAGAAGGCCGTGTTCGAGGCAGATTTTCCCCATCTCATATGCATAGTCGAGAATGCTCTCATATCCGTACCGTTTCAGATGTGCGGTAAAACCTGCCTCCAGCTCCGGCCGTTCGCCGAAGGTAAACAGGGCTTCCGTGCAGCCGCATGCAGCCCCTTTCTGGATGGTGTCCATTACCTCCGCAGGGTTCATGACACAGCCGTCACGGACCGGTTCTTTGAAGGTGCAGTACCCGCAGGCGTTTGCACAGACATGCGTCAGCGGCAGGAAGATGTTTTTGGAGAATGTTATCTGCTTCATGGTTTACGGCTTCATGTTTCAGGCATACTTCCTGGAAAGGAGCAGGGATACCAGGGCGATAACAAAGGCGACACCTGCTATGATGTAGAAAAACCACCAGTTACCCCCGAGCATCAGACCAAGGACGGCACAGATAACAGCCACCACCAAAAGCCCGCCGCCTGCAGTTTTCAGCTTTTTTTGAAGGTACAGTCCGCCAGTGTCCCCGTCGTTTCCGGTCATGAATCACTCACGAAAAAAGAAGATTATTTTCTGATGATGTTTTTCGTCATCAGACCAAGGGTACGGTAGACGAATTCAAGCTCATCAAAGACCGGGATGTCATGCTCTCTTGCGAGGTCAACACCCGGCTGGAGGCAGTCTCCGCCGATGAAGCTTCCAACCACCAGGTTTTCGCTCTTCTTCTGATAGTCGATTAACACCTGACCGACCTGCTCCGGGGATAAGACCTTGTTCGGGAAGGTGATAATGACTGCGATATCCCAGAGGGTTTCGTTCTCTTCACGGGTTAAGACATCGAGAACTCCGCGGAACCGTGCCTCGTCCGCGTCGCCTAAGAGGTCAACCGGATTGTTTCTGTTCCAGAACTCCGGAAGGAAGGTATCCATCTCCTTAATCAGGTGCTCCGGGATATCGACGATATCAATACCCCGCCGCTCCGCATAGTCGTTTGAAAGAACCGCAAATCCTCCGGCGTTGGTGATGACCACTGCACGCTTTCCATAGAGCGGTTTTTTAAGGGCTCCCATGATTTTTGCGCACTGGAATGCTTCAGGGACTGTCGTTACTGCAATGACGCCGCACTTTCTGAATGCCTCCATGTACACTTCATACGCTCCGGAAAGGGATCCGGTGTGCGATGCGGCAGCTGCCTGTCCTCTCTTTGATGAACCGGCCTTGATTGCGATAATCGGTTTCTTCTTCGTGATTTCGCGTGCCATCTCCATGAAGGCAACACCGTTTTTAATCTCTTCCACGTAGAGGATAATGGATTTTGTATGGGGATCGTTTGCGGCGTACCCTAAGTAGTCGAGATAGTCAAGGTCACACTGGTTTCCGACAGAGACGACCTCGGAGAATCCTAACTCCTGTCCTTTCGTTAAGGACATTCCGACAACCGCATTTGCCATAGCGCCTGACTGGGAGATGAAGGCGATATCTCCCGGGAGAGGGGATGCTGCAACATAGGTCGTATCGAGTTTGTACGGGGGAAGAATCAGACCAAGGCAGTTCGGCCCTACAATTCTGACGCCGTATTTGCGTGCAATCTCAACAACCTTTGCCTCAAGTGCACGGCCTTCCTCATTCATCTCCTTAAAGCCTGCAGTGATGATGACTGCCATCTTAACGCCTTTCTGTCCGCACTCCTCGATGGTTGATGGAACAAACTTTGCGGGGATGGTTAAGACCACCATATCCACGTGACCCGGAATTGCCGAGATTGACGGGTAGCACTTCCTTCCCTGAATCTCTTCGCGTGTGTTGTTTACCGGATAGACCGGACCTGTAAACTGCAGAAGGTTGTGGAATGCCGCGTACCCCATCTTTGTTTTGTCATCGGATGCGCCGATGACCGCAACTGCTGCGGGTTTGAAGTAATCGACCGGGACAATCTTTTCAGGGTCATAGTGAATAGGAAGAGTGACCGGTTCGTCCTGCAC
>JAGHSU010000129.1 GCA_018065685.1 Candidatus Methanocorpusculum equi
TAAAAGAGGTACGCCGAGAGGGAGATTTGAACTCCCGAGGGATTGCTCCCAGAGGCTTTCGAGGCCACCGCCCTTCCGGACTAGACTATCTCGGCAAAAAAACCGCAGGGATGAAGACACAACGCCTTCTTCTCTTCTTCTATATTCATTACGTTTTCAGAAATAAAAAATATGTGATTTTAAAGAAACTCAGCGGCCGTGGGCCATCTGCTCTGCATTCTTGGAAATCATCATATCATCGACACGGATTAAAATCATCGCGGTCTCGGAGGCACTCTGAATCGCCTGGCGCTTGACTCTCTTCGGCTCAACAACGCCCTGCTTCTTCATATCGACAACTTTTCCGGTAAAGACATCAAGACCTGCATATTTGTTTCCGGTTGCGTGTGCCTGACGGAGGTCAATGACCTTGTCGACGGTATCAAATCCGGAGTTCTCCGCAAGAGTGGTCGGAATAATTTCGAATGCCTTTGCGTATGCCTCGATTGCAAGCTGCACACGGCCGCCGACGGTTGCCGCGTACTCACGCAGGCGTAAGGCTAATTCTGTTTCAACAGAACCGCCGCCGATGGTGTAGGAACCATCCTCAACAGCATCCTGCACGACACGCTTTGCATCCTCTACTGCACGCTCCAGTTCATCTGCGAGGTGCTGTGCGGAGCCTTTCAGGAGGATGGTAACTGCCTTCGGGTTCTTGCATTCGGAAAGGAAGGTCATCTCGAGCTCTTCGTCCATTACGAGCTTTCCTGCGGTACCGATGACACCCGGATAGATGTCCTCGGGTTTGGTGATTACCTGTCCGCCGGTTGCTTTTGCCGCATAGCTGCAGTCTTTCTCCGGAACAAACTCAAGTGCATAAATACCGTGCTCTGCAAGGTAGTACTGAACCTGGTCGTCAATTCCTTTGGTACAGAGAACGACATTGACCTTTTCTGCCGCAAACTTGTCTGCCATTGCCTTTAAGCGGGCGCGTTCTGCCTCGGAGAAGGCGGAAAGCATCTCTGCCTCGTTGATTTTAATCTTGGCTTTGGTCTGGGTCTTGGTAATCTCCAAGGGTCCGTTTAAGAATGCTACACGAACGCCTTCGATGGTCTTTGGCATTAATGCATCGGGTCTTGTCTTGTCGATTAAGACACCTCCCAGCTCTGCAGACATGGACTCTGCACGTTTGGTCTTTACCAGGATGTCGCTTTCATCAACAGTCATCTTTCCGTCAACTTCATCTGCTACCAGAAGGACTGCATCGACAACCACATTTGCCGCGTCATCCATGATGTTTTCGATGGATTTGCCGGTCATTGCGGTCTTTGCCATCTTAAGCATCATCGGCTTGTCATCGTGGGATACGGAGATTGCAAGGGAGTCGAGAAGCTCAAGAGCTTTTTCCATTCCAAGGTTGTATCCTTTTGCAATAATTGAGGGGTGGACACCTGCTTCGACGAGTTTTTCCGCCTGTTCCATCAGGGAACCGATTAAAACAACTGCGGTTGTGGTTCCGTCTCCGCACTCATTATCCTGTGTTTCTGCTACCTCTACAACAAGCTTTGCGCCCGGGTGTTCAACTGCCAGCTGGTGAAGAATTGTGGCCCCGTCGTTGGTGATTACAATGTCGTCGCTTCCTTTTGCAACAAGCATCTTATCCATGCCGCGCGGACCAAGAGTAGTCCGTACGGTCGCACCAAGGACTTTGGCTGCCATAATATTTGAGCGGAGTGCCTCATGTCCGGGCACTCTTTCGACGTTATCCTTTAAAATAACAATCGGCTGATTTGGATTTCCTGCCATGTATGTGTTCCTCCTACTTCGTGTAAACAAGGTGGATTGCGCTTCTATATAAATGTTTCTTATTCGTGTGTTCTGTTTCTCTTCTGCTCAGTCGATACGTTTTACCGAGAAGAGCGGATAAACAGGAACGCCCTCAATCTCACGGTTTCCGCGTTTGTCAAAGATAACACAGATGCCTGCGGGGACTGCCTTGTGTTTTCTAAGATAGGTGACTGCCTCTGACAGCGACCCTCCGGTTGTGATGCAGTCGTCAACGATTAAACAGCGTTTTCCTGCGACCTTGCTGAAGTTTCCGGAGACAGAGCCGGAGTTTCCTTCGGGGTTGTGCTTTGAAGGATAGTAGATTGAGAGGTTTAATCCGTGTTCTGCGGCGATTAAGGTCGCAAGCGGTACACCCGATACGGAAAGACCTACCACAGTGTCAATCTCTTCGGCATCTTCGTTCTGTGCCTCAAAGTTTGCCATGAGCATTTCTGCGATGCCGTCAAGAAGCACCGCGTTTGAGCTTACCACGGTCCAGTCGATATGGACATCCTTCGGCGCTGCCGTTCCTGCGTCTGCCCCCTGGGTAAGCATCCAGGTAATCGTGTCCGAGGAAAGACTGAGCTCATCTGCTATCTGGCAGACGGGGTGCCCTTCTTCCTGCAGAACGCGCGCTTTTTGCATGAGTTCCTCTAATGAAGACATATGTATAATTA
>JAGHSU010000059.1 GCA_018065685.1 Candidatus Methanocorpusculum equi
GGATAGTTCTTGAAACAAAACATAATTTCGGATTTGATTGGTCAAAAACTTGTGAACTAATTTCGGGATACTACACCCAAATAATAAAGACATGAAACTTAAAACAGCAGCAGTCACCGCACTCGTTGCGGCATTACTCCTTCTGGCATGCTTTGCAGCACCTGTTTCTGCAGCAGAAGGAAGCGATAGTCAGACACCAGGAATTACAGTAATGATTCCAATTTCGGGTACAACACTGGCTATAACAGATTATGCGTTTGATTGTGAGGTCTATGAACCGAACGAAGAGGGGATCATCACCGTAACAATAACAAACAACGGCGCAAAACCGGTCAAACTTGAAAATATTTTCATAAAATATTATGAAGAGGATAACGGCATCTCCTCTACAAAAGCAAACTGGAGAAATCTCCCGTTCACCATTGCACCCTCACGGTCACTAGAGGTTCCTGTTCCTCTTAAGGTCGGAGATAAAACCGGTAATTTCTATGCTACTATCTGTGTCCAGACGAACAATGGTTCTCTTTACGATTTAAAGCAGCCGTTTGTTATCACGGTGGAAGAGCAGGCTGCCGCGCTTGAACTCACCAACATCAAAGTCAAAGAAACCGGAAAGTATTACACTCTTACCGGGGACCTGCACAATCTTGGATACACTACAGCATATTCCCTCCATGTCACTTCCCGTGAAGGCGGGGATATCGGCCCGTATGTGACTTACCCGATTGGAAACCTCGATGCGGATGACCTTGCCGGTTTTGAAATTACCTTTATCCCGCCTCAGAACGGCATCTTAACACTCGTTACCACATACAAGGATTCTAACCATAATATAATAACAGAAGAACACAAAGTAAATCTGGAAAATCACCTGATTGTGGAAGAGACCGATAACACCGGAGCGATTGTTGTTACAGTCATTGCAATTATTATCGCAGGACTTATCGTCTTCCTTGTCGTCAGAAAAATCGTAAAGTCAAAAGGAAAGAAACACTAACCGGAGAAGAGAATGACTGATGTTCCAGTAGTGGAACTGCATGACGTCACCAAGGTATACAGAATGCCCGCAGGAGACGTTTATGCCCTGAACCATGTTAATTTCTCCGTAAAGAAGGGAGAATTTGTCGCCATCATGGGACCTTCCGGTTCAGGAAAATCCACACTTATGAATATTATAGGCTGTCTTGATGTACCGACATCCGGGGTGGTAAAAATTAACGGAGTGGCGACCACTGATATGTCGGATGATGAACTAACCATTCATCGCCGGGATACCGTCGGGTTTATCTTCCAGAAGTTCAACTTAATCTCCCTCCTTACTGCATATGAAAATGTGGAGTACCCGCTTCTTCTGCGGTACGGAAGACAGGATCACTCGGAGAGGGTGAAAAAACTGCTTAACATGGTAGGAATCCCGGAAGACCGCATGCAGCACACACCGTTTGAGCTTTCGGGCGGCCAGCAGCAGAGGGTTTCAATTGCCCGTGCACTGGCAAACGATCCGACATTTCTGTTATGTGATGAACCGACAGGAAACCTTGATTCAAAGATGAGCCTGCAGATTATGGAGATATTAAGCGGCCTCCACAAAGAAGGAAGAACAGTGCTTATGGTAACCCACAATCCTGAAACCGCAGAGTACGCGGACAGGACTATCATTATTAAAGACGGGGAGATTGTATCATGAGCAGCATGGTTTTTCCCTGTCGCTGCGCAATTTAAAACTGAACAAGTTCAGAACAATCCTCTCAATGATAGGTATCATCATCGGTGTCTTTACCATCTGTGCTCTTGGAATGGTGGGAGCTGGTCTTCAGGAAAATATCAATGACACCATTGCTGACAATGCAAACTCCCTTATGATCTCCTCGATTGAGGAAAAACACATCGATGGAAATGTAGTAAGAGGACTCTCTGAAAAGGATATCAATGACATTGAATCTGCTGTTAAATCAGTTTCATCAAACTACACCATTGCAGTGGCTAACTCAGGGTATAAAAATGTGAAGGCAGGGAGGGATAATGCATATGCTATGGTTCTCGGAATAAGCGACGGCGGCCTCGAAAAGGTTATCAAAGACATGCTCGAGGTAGGTACCGTGCCGAAAGGTCCGGGATCAGTCGTTATTCTCAGTGAATATGCCGAACGGCACAACCTCCACATCAACAGCAGGCTGTCTACGACAAACGCACTCGGGGAACCAACCACCCTGCGTGTCGTGGGAATTATGGAATCTTCAACGATGACCAAAATGATGGCAATGTCGCAGGATATATGTCTGTTGTTCGGCACTCTTGACCTGCACCGCAACCTGCTCGGAACCAAGGATAATCTCTATGGAATGTGCATGGTAATCGTGGATGACCCCTATCTCCTGAAACCGATGGCAAATGCGATTGAACGGAAGATGAATGGAAAGGCATACAAAGATTCCGATGACAAGGTAACGATTACGAACAGTTTCGACACCATTGATTCCTTAAATGATGTTCTGGACATGATCAGCATCTTCCGTATTGCATTAAGTTCAATCTCGCTCATTGTTGCAGCGGTCGCCATTGTAAATGTAATGCTGATGTCTGTAAAGGAGCGCACCCGTGAAATCGGCATTCTCCGGAGTATCAGAACGTTCAAAAGGCAGATCCTCCAGATGTTCATCTATGAGGCGGGAATTATCGGGTTTATCGGTGCATTAATAGGAGTGATTCTTGCATGCATAGCAGGACCAATTGTGTTGTACATGATGACAAAATCGCTGTCACTGATGCTTGCACCTTCGGTCTTCTGCTACATACCGATAGGAATTCTCATCGGGGTTGCTGTGTGTGTTCTTGCCGGACTGTATCCTGCCCTGCATGCAGCAAATCTTAACCCGGTAGACGCTATGGCTACCGACTAATACGAACAGAATCCTTCTTTTTTATTTTTTTATTTCCCGAACCGGGAAATACCTCTTTCCATCCTAATCGAAATACATATCCTTTGATAAGACAAATATATAAGAATCTATCAGGAACTGCAGCACATCTGCAGCTCCAATGGAGAAAAACTCACCAATGAAAGTAATTTACAGTGATGGAAAAACGGGAGAGTGCCCCAAAGATGAGGAGCTCCATGTCATAAGACATACGGCAGCCCACATTCTGGCACAGGCAGTAAAGCGTCTCTATCCCCATGCATCATTTGCCTACGGACCGGCAACGGAAAAAGGATTCTATTATGATGTGGATTTAGGAGACACAAAACTCTCTGACACAGACCTTCCTGCAATCGAGAAAGAGATGCAGGGAATCATCAAGGAAAACCTCAAGATTGAACCATTTATCCTTGAAAGAGACGCAGCAGTCCAGCTCATGAAAGAGCGCAATGAACAGTACAAGTCGAACATATCAGTGACCTCGCAGAGGATGTGCCGTTAAGTTTCTACCGTCAGGGAGAATACATCGACATGTGTACAGGCCCTCACCTGACCTACACCAAGACCTTAAAGGCATTCAAACTCACCGGTCTTTCGGGAGCATACTGGAAAAACGACAGCAAAAACAAGATGCTGACCAGAATCAACGGAACAGCCTTTGCCACGTCGCATGAGCTTGAGGAGTTCCTCAAACTTCAGGAGGAGGCGGAGCGCCGCGATCACAGAAAGATTGGAAAGGACATGAAGCTTTTCATGTTCTCCGATGAAGGACCGGGATTCCCGTTCTTCCTCCCGAACGGGATGATCATCAAAAATGCCCTTCTCGAATACTGGCGTGAGCTGCACAGAGAAAACGGGTATCAGGAAATATCTACTCCGCTTATCATGAACCGCCACCTCTGGGAGACATCAGGACACTGGGCGCACTACAAGGACAACATGTATGCGACCAGAATCGATGACGAAGACTACTGCATCAAACTGCTGAACTGCCCCGGGGCTGTCATGGTTTACGGCTCCGAGCCGCACAGCTACCGCGAGCTTCCGCTCAGATTCGCAGAGGTCGGAACTG
>JAGHSU010000130.1 GCA_018065685.1 Candidatus Methanocorpusculum equi
CGGGCTGAAGTTGTAGCCGGCGGTTATTATATCGGTTGAATCATCCGTTTCGCGGTATAGCCCGGTCGCATATACCACCATTGCCTCTTCGCCTATGGCGCACAAGAAGCCGGGCTTCTTGTACACCATAGGCGAAGACACCATGGTGGAATATCCGACCGGACTATACCGCGAAACAGACGACACGACCTGCATAATAACCGCTGTCTACAACTTCATCCCGGAGAAAAAATGGACCTTTAAACGCTTCCGCTTCCGTGAAACAGAGCATGACCTCACAGAATCCATCAGACAGGATGAAGCAAAACTCTGGAGACGTGCTGAACGGAGCAAACGTAAAGAAGAACAGAAACAGCGCAGGGCAGAACTGGCAGAGGCAGAGTACAAAGCCCGCGAAAGAAAAAAGACATACATCCCGTCCGACCCGTTCCCGGTAAAAAGAATTCAGCAGGACACCACAGTCGACTACTTCGGAGACCTCAACAGATTTGCCTACATCAACAAAGACCTCTATATTTACCTCCCCGATGAAGGAATCAGCATGATGGACGCTGAAGAGATACGGGGATATATGCAGGACGCATTCAAAGAGTGCAACCCGTACGCAGACATCGACTACTACTGCACGGAATCTGAAGGAGAGATTGCGGAACTGAAAGTCACCCTCCCGCAGAATCCTGAAAAAGAAGTCTACGCGGTATTTACCCGGAACATCAACAGGCAGAAGCAACCCTGGTATTTTAAACGGTTTGAGTACAACAGCCGGTTCCACCGGATGTTTAACCTCGGAGACATCAGGGTGGTCTTTGAACAGTTAAACGGCATCATATCCGAAACGTCAAAGGAACTATGCAGTCTTGAGAGTCCTGAGGCTCTCGATGCCTTCATGCGGAAACGCTTTTTCAGCGCAATCGGATGTGGCAAACTCTTTGTCTACGGCGCCCCTCCGCTGAAGCGTGCAGAACTCCCGCTTTACCTCAAAACAGAGGACGGCAGCCGTGTTCTTGCCTACTTCACCTCAAGTGGAAGCCTCTATAAATGGAGGTTTTCCGGATTTAAGATCCGCCCGGGAAGCGGCGATGAAAGAATCTCCATCTCAGAGGAGTACAAAGCAGAATGTGCTGCAAGACTCGCTGAAGCGGAGAGAAAACAAAGAGAAAGAGAAAATGAAAAAGAAGCCGGAGAGACTGCAGAGCCGGAACGGTTCGAAAATGAACCGGCAAAAGAGTACGGAACAGCAGTCCCCGGTTCGGATGGAAAACCAATCTCATTAATGGACTTCTGCAAAGAGATAAAAGACAGACAGCTCCTTTTCCTGGCAAATACGGCAGAAGAGGAAAAATGGGGATTTACCGAAGAAAAACCCTTCGAGATTCTCTACAGATACCTCAACGCACAGTTCATCCGGTCAGGGTATGAAAAGAAACTCTTTGTCAGATACACCAGAGAGGGAACCCCTGAATATGCAGTAATGCATACAGGACTATTCACCAGAGGACTGCATGAGCCAATCTATGCCGGATTCAAAGCGACCCCGCTGTTTTCCCCGGAGTACACGGGGCCTCTCTGGAGACTTGACGGATTCTGCTGCAAATCAGAGGGAGGACTGGTCTATGACAACATCACAGAACACTTCACCGAGTTCCCGGAAAACGTCGACTTCATGCGTGAGAACGGAGAATACATTCCGCTGAACCATTATCATCTTGACCTGAGAGAACATATCACCCTGAAAGAGGAACACATCCTGAAAGAACGCGGATACCGGCTGCCGAAAGGCTTCTTAAGAAAAGTTTTCAACCGCGCAAAAGATGGAACTGCAGCAGAGTACCTGGACGAACTGGAGTCTCTCGAAACAGAGGAAGAGCAAAAAGAGTTCTGGATAAACACCTTCTCATCCTATCTCGAAGAAACACCGGAAACGTATGACAATCTTTTGCAGCAGCTTCAGGTCATCGTCGAAGAAGCACAGGCCTCCAGCATCAGAAAACCGCTTCCAACCTACTATCCGAGAGATAACAGAATCACCTGGCTTCTCCCGCTCAGATTCCATGAAGAAAGCGACCTCAGAAATCTGGCACTGGTCGTAGGGAGAAGAGACGCCGGAGGATACAAAGGAATTACTCTGATGAACATTGAGGCCGTCTATCACAGGGCACGTGTTATCGAAAACCCTGACTGTTCCTGGCTGAAGCGGGAGATTCTTGACAAATATGTAATCGACCCCGCAGTTCTGTTAAGTATCGGGGAGGATGATGGAGATTATGTCTCTGAAACATACGGAGCTGAGGATACGAAAGAGGAAACGGAAGGAGAAAAAAAGAGGGAGAGGATAAGGAAAGAGCGGGGAAGAGAGAGGTGAAACGGAAGAGAGAGAGGAAGGGGAAGAGGAAAAGCCGAAAATAAAAAAACCTTTTTTCCCGCCTAAAGCCACTTCTTCTTTTTACAGCCGCACGACGAATCAAACGGATTAAGAGACCTGAACGCATCCCCCGCTGCATCAGTCAGCCCATCCACAACCTTCCACCCGATGACAAAACCGGCAGCTGTTATCGCCGAATCGCGGTTCTGCCGATGTCTGCGTTCCTCTGCATTCTCATGCATCGCTAAAAGGAGGTTATTCTCCTCCACTGCATTCGTAATCCTGCTGAGCTTTTCGTTTTGCTCTGACGCAAGTTTGTACATTCTGTCCTCATAGGAGTCGTCATCGGTATCGGAATCTTCAGATAAAGCACGGGATTTGCAGCCTCTGTTCCGGTCTCTGCCGAGTCTGAAAAGCTCCGCTTCAACCCGCTCCAGCCGCTCCGCCATATCCTTGTTCGAAGCAGCCGCACTCTCTCCGGAGGGTTTTGTCTGCTGGCCTTTTTTCACTGGGATAAGCTCGTCTTCATCGGGGTCGTAATAGATTTTCGCCATCTGTCAGTTACTTCTTCTCCCCATCCTCCGCCGGTGCTGCAGCACCTGCTTCAGAATCATCCTCATCCTCACGCACAACAGCAACACCAGTCACCTTATCTCCGGAATCCACACGGATGACGCGGACGCCCTGGGCTGCACGTCCCTGGATTGAAACGTCTGCGGCATGCGTCCGCATCACAATACCGCCTGCAGTGGTAATCACGAGGTCATCGCGTTCGGAGACCGCAATTGCGGAAACAACCGGACCGCGCTCGAAGTTTGCCGTAATTGAGCGCACCCCCTGTGTTCCTCTGCCGTGACCCATAAACTCATCGAACTCTGTACGCTTTCCGTATCCCTTGTCGGTCAAGAGGAAGAGATACTTGGCTTCCGGGTCCACAAGCGTTAAGCCGCAGACGGTATCCCCGTTTTCATCATACTTCATTCTGATGCCGATGACACCCTGTGAACCGCGGCCTGTTGCCCGCACTTCGTCTTCACTGAAACGAAGCGTCTGGCCGAACTTTGTCGTAAGCACAATATCCGCCTTTCCATCCGTTTCAACGACATCAACCAGCTCATCGCCTTCCAGAAGCGTCATACCGATGATGCCTCCCGAACGCGGGCGTGAGAAGAGGTCCTGCGCAAACTTACCGACACGTCCCTGCTTTGTTGCATAGAGGAAGTACTTGTCCGAGTCAAAGCTTCTTAACGGAATCACCGCAGACACATCCTCATCGGTCAGATTCAGGAGGTTTACGATTGCCTTGCCCTTTGCGGTGCGTGACCCCTCAGGGATATCATAGACCCAGAGCCAGTATGCACGGCCTTTGTTCGTGAAGCAGAGCACATAGTCATGGGTACTTGCCATGAAGACGCGGTTTACCACATCCTCTTCCTTCGTGGTGATGCCGGAAATCCCGCGTCCGCCGCGTTTCTGCTGGCGGTAGACATCGACCGGGACACGCTTGATATAGTTCTGTTCGGTTAATGTCACAAGGACCTGCTTGTCCTCGATTAAGTCCAAGACATCAATATCCGTGTTTGCGGTAAGGTCAATCTGTGTGCGGCGCTTATCCGCGTACGTATTGCGCACCTCGGAAGTCTCGTCCTTTACCACTGATAAGATGTTTGCATCGGATGCGAGAACCCAGGTTAAGTGCTCGACAAGCTTTCTGAGTTCATCCGCTTCTGTTTCAATCTTCTTCTGTTCAAGGGCCGCGAGCTTGCGAAGCTGCATCTTTAAGATGGCTTCAGCCTGCGCCGGGGTAAAGCCGAATTTGGAGACCAGCGCTTCGTGAGCCGCTGCAGAGTCCGGAGATGCACGGATGGCTGCTACAACATCATCGATGATATCGATGGCCTTTAAAAGACCTTCCAGGATATGAAGCCGCTCCTCCGCTTTTCTCTTGTCATACTCGCTTCTGCGGCGGACAACATCCATTCTGTGGTGGATAAACTGTTTGAGAAGCTCGGGGAGAGATAAAATCTGCGGCTTTTTGTCGACGATTGCGAGATTTATGACACCAAACGAGGTCTCAAGCGGTGTGTGCTTGTAGAGCTGGTTTAAGACGATGTTTCCCTGCACATTCTGCTTTAACTCGATGATGACACGGATACCGTCTTTGTCTGATTCATCACGGATATCAGAGATGCCTTCAATCTGCTTGTTCTTGACGAGCTCTGCAATCTTTTCAATCATCACCGCCTTGTTTACCTGATACGGAATCTCAGTGATAACAATCTGCTCGAAGTTCTTTTTCCGGTCTTCAATCTCGGCAACTCCGCGGACAACAACCTTTCCCTGGCCGGTAAGGTATGCATTGCTGATACCGGCATTGCCCATAATGATGCCCCCCGTCGGGAAATCAGGTCCCGGGAGAATCTTCATCATCGATGGAATATCCATCTCCGGATTGTCAATAAAGGCATTTACTAGGTCACAGACCTCTCCCAAATTGTGCGGGAGCATGTTTGTCGCCATTCCGACCGCAATACCCATCGAACCGTTTACGAGCAGGTTCGGGATTTTTGCAGGGAGCACATCCGGTTCAAACGAGGATTCGTCGAAGTTCGGAATCATATCGACGGTTTCCTTGTCGATATCCTCCAGAAGCGTCTCCGCGGTCTTTGTAAGACGCGCCTCGGTATAACGCATTGCTGCAGGCGAGTCACCGTCAATCGAACCGAAGTTACCCTGACCGTCCACTAACGTGTAGCGGTACGAGAACGGCTGTGCCATCTTTGCAAGCGTATCATAGATTGCGGCGTCTCCGTGCGGGTGATAGTTACCCATAGTGGCTGCCACTGCCTTTGCGGACTTTTTGTACGGATTCGACGAGGTGTTGTTCTCGTCATGGTACATCGCATAGAGAATCCTGCGGTGTACCGGCTTTAATCCGTCGCGGACGTCGGGAATTGCACGCCCGATGATGACACTCATCGCATAATCGATGAAACAGTTTTTCATCTCGTCTTCAACATTGACGGGGGCTACCTTGTGCCCCTCCTGCGGATTGAACGCCTCTTCAGATGTCAAGGTTTCTCACCTCCCCTGCATGGCGCTTGATAAACTCTTTTCTGGGGATAACATCGTCTCCCATGAGCTTTTCAAAGATCTCATTCGCATATCCTGCATCCTCGATTTTAACCTGTTTTAAGATACGGTTCTTCGGGTTCATCGTAGTCTCCCAGAGCTGACCTGCATTCATTTCACCAAGACCCTTGTACCGCTGAACAGATGCCTTCTCGCCGAACTCGGCGGTTGCTGCTTTCATATCCTCTTCGGTATAGACATAGCGTTCCTGCTTACCCTTCGCGATTCTGAAAAGCGGCGGCTGGGCAATATAAACATATCCTTCCTCAATCAGCGGCCGCATGTATCTGAAGAAGAAGGTCAGGAGGAGAATTCTGATATGTGCTCCGTCCACATCGGCATCGGTCATAATGACGATATGATGGTAGCGTGCCTTGCTGACGTCAAAGGATTCACCGTATCCCGAGCCGACAGCAGATATCAGAGTCTGGATTTCCAGATTCTTAAGCGCCTTGTGTTCAAGGGCTTTTTCAACATTGAGGATTTTACCTCTGAGCGGTAAAATCGCCTGGAACCGCCGGTCACGGCCCTGTTTTGCAGAACCTCCTGCAGAATCTCCCTCCACAATGTAGATTTCAGATTTCGCCGGGTCACGTTCGGAACAGTCTGCGAGTTTTCCCGGAAGTCCCGACATCTCAAGCGTGCTCTTTCTTCTGGCAAGCTCTTTTGCACGGCGTGCCGCCTCACGCGCGTTTGCTGCTTCCTGGGATTTTTTGGCGATGGCTGCGATTACTTTCGGGTTTTCCTCGAAGAACTCAAGAAGAGCATTGTAAACGAGAGAGTCGACCACGTATTTGACGTTGCTGTTTCCAAGCCGCATCTTGGTCTGTCCCTCAAACTGCGGGTTTGCAATTTTAATGCTGATAACAGCCGTAAGTCCTTCGCGCACATCTTCGCCTTTGACCGAGACATCCTCTTTTAAGTGCTTGTTCTCATGGGCACTCTTGTTAATAGCACGGGTAAGCGCCGAGCGGAATCCTTCAAGGTGTGTTCCCCCCTCACGGGTGTTTACCGAGTTTACGAAGGTATAGAGCGTTTCAGCGTACGTGGTATTGTACTGGATGGCAATCTCCACATCAACCTTGTTCTCCTCGTCCGCCTTGTCGATGTAGATGGGGTTCTGGTGCAGAAGCTCCTTTCCTTCATTTAAGTGCTGGACAAACTCATTCAGACCGCCGGAGTAGCAGTAGGTCTCCGCGTCTCCCGAGCGCATATCCTCAACCCGGATTTCGACACCCTTGTTAAGGTAGGCAAGTTCGCGGAAACGGTGCGAGAGAATATCGTAGTCGAATTCAGTTGTTTCAAAGATGGAACCATCCGGGATAAAGGTAATTCTGGTACCTGTGGTATCACGCGGGGATGCTGCATCACGGTCCATACGGCGCATACGGTCAGCAAACTCGGCATCGCTTTCCGGCCTGGACTCAAGCTTTCTGATAATTCCTCCTTTGGAAAAGACCATCGAGTAGACGGACCCGCCGCGGAAGACCTCTGCAGTCAGCCGCGATGCGAGGGCGTTTACAACCGAGATACCAACACCATGAAGACCGCCTGAGACCTGATAGGTGTTTTTGTCGAACTTTCCTCCGGCGTGAAGGACGGTTAAGACAACCTCAAGAGCACTTTTGCCCTGCTTTTCCATGATGTCAACGGGAATGCCGCGCCCGTCATCCTCCACCGAGACCGAACCGTCAGTGTTGATGACGATTCGGATATGTTTACAAAATCCTGCGAGGGCCTCGTCGATTGAGTTGTCAACGACCTCGTATACCAGGTGATGGAGACCTCTGGTGTCGGTGCTTCCGATGTACATTGCCGGCCGTTCACGGACCGGTGCCAACCCCTCTAAAACGGTGATATGAGAGGCATCATAGTTATCTGTCATTGGACTTTTTTTCTCCTGAATTCAAGGGTTTGTTTGCGGAGGAACTGCTCCCCCGCGGCTGTTCTT
>JAGHSU010000015.1 GCA_018065685.1 Candidatus Methanocorpusculum equi
AAATTTTTGAAAATCAAGGACCAATTTTTGGATAGTTCTTGAAACAAAACATAATTTCGGATTTGATTGGTCAAAAACTTGTGAACTAATTTCGGGATACTGCACGCGGAAGGAGTCGTTATGAAATTTATCTCCGCAAAGTTCTTCCCGTATTTATTCTTTGCAAACTCACGTATCAGCGTTGTTTTTCCTATCTGTCGTGCGCCTTCGATAAGAAGAGCGGGTTTTTCCTCCAGCTCAGACCACTCTTCAAGATATGTGCTGAATTTCCGGTATAACATATTCTGCCCGTATGATGTCTGCTGAATCTCTTTAATTTCAGCTCTGTATCTTTGTTACTCATTATTTTAGCTTTAATTGTATATATCTGTTTTCCATCTCTGCGACGTTTTTCCAGTCAAAATAGCCTCCTCGGCGACGTTTTTCCGGTCACGATCCCAACATGAAACGCGCAGCCGGTGATTCTCACCGGCTTTTTCCGGAGAGCACCTTACTCCCAGCAGAAAAACTCCTTAAAAAACGCCCTCGCACTGACCGGCATCAGATGTGTATAGGAGGCAAGCACATTCTTATATCTGACTCCGTCCTTCCCGGAAGAAATTCCCTGCCCCCTCGAAAGCGTGAAGGAAAACTCATATTCTTTTAAAAGAGCCGTTCCGCTGTAATGGAACTCATGTCCTTTCAGGGCAAAATGTTTCCCGTTCAGCTCCGCATCAGCTTCTGCATATCCGAGAACCTTTTTATCAGGAATGACTGCAGTCCCTGAAAATACTCCGCAAAACTCATAGACAGCACTTGCGGCAATATCATGGAACCCGACCTCGGTTACGAGCGTGTCCATCAGATACAAAAGCCCGCCGCACTCGGCATAAACGGGAATTCCGGAATCTGCCGCAGTTTTTACTGCATCACGCATTTTTTTATTCCGGGACAGGGATTCTGCAAACAGTTCGGGATACCCCCCGCCGAAGAAATATCCGTCCGCTTCGGGAAGTTCATCCCGGATGGGGCTGAATCGGATGATTTCACAACCGAATGAAGCAAACACGGCGTCCAATTCCCCGTAGTAAAAGTAGAACGCCTCATCGTATGCGACAGCAATCCTGCGGTTGAGAGGCACGGGGTGCGTCAGCTCTTCAAACACCTGACTGTCCGGACACAGCAGTGCCGGAGAGCCTGCCGGGATGTCACGAAAGATTTCCACAATCCTGCCCATATCAAGATGAGAGACAATATACTCCGTAATCTGTTCCATGTCCTCTGAAAACAAATCTTTTCCCGTCGCCTCGGAGTAAGGCACAAGACCCAGATGGCGTGAGGGGAGAGAGAGTCCCGGGTTTTTCGGGATCGCGCCGAGTACAGGGATTTTACAGTAGTGTTCGATGGCATCTTTTGCTTTTTCTGCATGCTTTCCGTGCCCGATATTATTGAGAATAACTCCTGCGATTTCAACATCCGGGTCGAACTGCTGAAAACCGAGAACGAGGGCCGCAGCACTCCGGGTGATACTTCCCGCATCGACAATCAGAATCACGGGAAGCTTCAGAAGTTTTGCAGCGGCCGCTGTACTTCCGGCGTCAGATAATGCGGACTCTCCCTCATAGAGGCCCCGGACCCCTTCAACAATCCCGAAATCCGCGTCACGGCATCCGTATGCAAAAAGAGCCCTGAGTTCATCTTCACTCTGGATGAATGAATCGAGATTGAAGCATGGGCGCTTTGTTACTCCGGAGAGATACGAGGCGTCGATGTAGTCGGTTGCGGTTTTAAAGGTCTGTACCGCAGCATTTTTTGCGAGGTATGCAGCAATTGCAGTTGTAATGACCGTCTTTCCGGAACCGGATTTATTTCCTGAAAACAATGCCGCTTTCATAGAAAACTCCTTAAAACCGCTCCGAACTCGCTTTCCACAATCGAGTGGATTCCGATAGTTTTCGGATGCAGATCGAGTTCGACCAGGACAACATCATGTCCCTGCTCCTTTAAGGGAATCGCCTGCCTTGGTCCGTTGGTCGAGGAAAATACGGTGATATCTTTTATCGCATCGGGGGAGACCGCATGCGGCACACCTGCGATGAGAAGGACTTCAGGTTTTTCCCGCTCAATTATCGATTCAAGCCTTCCCCCGTTTTCCCCGTACTCATCCAAAGCACCGGCAAGTTCCGGATAAATCCCGCGGGACCGGAGTTCTGAAAGAATCGCCGCCGCGTCATTTCGCACCTTCGGCAGACCGCGCTCTTCCAGGTTGCAGACATAGGTAATATTTCCTTCCGGGGCCGCTTCATGAACTGCGCAGAGATAGTCTGCAAACATATAGGCCGTTTCCTTTTTTGCATTCATGATTGCAAGCGTCTTTTTTCCCCCGCGAATCAGCGAAAGCAGCTGTTCTGCCGCAACATGCTTTAAATCACCCATTGACGGCGGAAGGTAGGACTTTGATGCGGCCCCTCTCAGGTGTTCTATCTCATTTGCCGCCTGCAGAATCCGTTTCTGCCGGGAAAACTCCTCCTCTGAAATCCACCCCGAAGCGCGTGCAGGCTCAAGCGCCGCAAGGACTCCTTCAATGTTTTCCCGGAATCCTGCATGAATGGAAACCCCGATTGCAGGTGTTGTGATTCCTGACCCGGAAATTCCTGCTTCGAGGTCTTCACCTATAATCATTGAAACGCAGGTGCCGACGACTGCGATACGATTCGGATGGAGGTTTTCTTCCGCAAAACGGAGCACTTCCTCAAGGCGCTCCTGTCCGCCGAACACAAACTCTTCATCTCCAAGCGACGTGGTAAGAACATGGATTCCATCCCCTTCAAGCAGACGTGCATGCTTAAACGAACAGCCGGAGGGTCCGTGAAGGACTGCAGTATCGACATTTAAGTCGCGTAAGGTGTAAAGGGCCGCAACAATTGAACTGGGTCTCGGATGATAATGATAATTCTGCATCGTTTATCTCCAGGTTTTTACGCAGAACAGGACCGCACAGTCCTGCTTTTTTGCGGCAGAAACAGCCTCGTTCATCAGCTCCTCAACGTCTCTTCCGTCAGCCCGGATAACGGATGCCGGGGATGTCCTGTAAACTGTCTCTTCAATATCTGCATCACTGAATCCCTCACAGACCGCATGCGCAGATGAACCGATCACAAGGATGAATGGTTTGCCGGTTTTTGTTTTCAGATATGCGGCAGCTTCCAGAATATTTTCCCGGTTTGTTCCCGAGTTTGCATTGTCAAGAACAGACACTCCATCATTTACGGAAAACATCATACGTCCTTCGCACCCGGTAAAGCGGGAAAGAGGGGTAACATCCAGATGCAGTAAAACCGCTGCCGCAGCCGCAAATGATAACGCGTCGGCATACCCGGGAACCTCTGCAAGACAGTTTTCAAACGAGCCGCAGGTTTTTGTCAAAAAACGGCACCCTGCCCTGCTGACGAGTTTTTCAGGCGTATGTGCACCCTCAATGGAGAGAGAATCCGGTACCAGCAGGGTTTTGCACACGGCAAGGCTATCCAGTTTTGCGGAAAGGGCTGACTTTTTTCCGGCTGCTATCCGGTAATCCGCATCTGAGGTGAGAATACCCAATTCACCTGTGCCGCACACCCCTAAGGACTCTTCTGCCACAATCCAGTCCGCCCCTTCAGCGTTTGCGGCAGAAACCGCAAAAAGAAACGATGCAGGCGTGATACTTTTTTTAAAAAGCAGACGTTTTTCCGGATACACAAACGTTCCTGCACTGGTGTGCAGAATCGTCTTTCCGGGAAGGACCGAAGCAACCGCAAACGCAGTTGTCGTTTTTCCGCGGGCTCCCGTGATTTCAATGATACGGGCGCTGCACGGGGGAAGAAGACGGGCTGTCATCTGATGGTGCGTCAGATGCGTTCCCGGGACTGATACGAGCGGATGGCCCGGGTCAAGATGAACAGGGGATGTTATAATATCATACTGCCGTTTTTCCGCATCGTCTGCCGACATCATTTTTCCGCGGTAGACATCCACTGCATCCACATCGTCACCTTTCCGCACCAGTGCCTCTGCAAGAACCGCACCTCCGTGAATGGTGTCGAGAACGAGGACTCTCACGGTTTTTCCTCATCAGGTTTTTCCCTGCCCAGATTCCGGAGAGCAGCATCTGCATTGTTTAACATCAGCTCTGCAAGAAGCGGGTCAACCCCGATTGGTTCTGCATAGACGAGTGGAATCTCCTTTCCGCTTTTCAGGAAAAAGTGCCCTGTTTTTTCACCTGCATCAAGACCGAGAAGCCCGGGGATATCGCGCAAAATATGAATGCCCTTTGCAAGAAACAGAGGGACAATAGCCAGAACATCGATATTCTCGTCCCTCATGGACTCAAGCCCCTCGGTCACTGTGGGACTGCTGTACTCAAGAAAACATGATTTTATGATGCTTTCCGGACGTTTCTCTTTCATCATCGCCGCAGTAGTTGTTATTAGTTGTTTATTGTACTCGAGCCTGCTTCCGTGGCCGACAAGCAGAATGCCGTATTTTGTCATAAATATTATTCTGTCTTTCTGAGATATAAATGAGTATGAATAAGTTCTCTACATTATAATACCTAATTTTATTTTTATTTATTTTTGTAATACTATTATATCATACCTCCCCGCAGTTCTCTGCCGTTTCCACCGGCCCCTCATCTTTCTCCACCGTTTTGCAGGGGAAGACGCGCGCTTATTCCTGAAGAAAGGATACCATGTATGATTAACGAGATGTTTAAATAACATCAATTCTTACAAATTTAGCATATTCGTATAAAACAACATTTATAGTATGAAAACAAATACTTTTTGTAACACCATGGCTCCGGAACATGCGTCTCAGGAACACATCTATCTGAATCTCTTCTCCCCGGACAAAAACATCCGGGCTGAAGCTGCCGCCGGGCTTGCCGCAGCGGGAGAGGAGGGGGCAAAGCTTGTCCTTCCGCTTCTTTCAGACACCCGCTGGGTTCTGCGCTACCGTGCGGCAGAGGTTCTCGGACGTTCCGGGTGCAGAACGTATGCAAAAGAACTCCTTCCGCTTCTTTCAGACGAAAAAGACCATGTCCGCTACATGGCAGTAAAATCCCTGGGTTTTCTCTGCGGAAACGAGGCAGCCCCTGTTGTCCGGCCGCTTTTATCCGATGAAAACCCGTTTGTTGTCCGGAAAGTCCGCGAAGTGCTCAATGGTGCGGAGAACTATGCTGATGCGGAAGAGAATTCCGGCACAGAAAAGAATTCGGACGCAGAACGCTATTTTTCAGAGGGAGTGGTTCTGTACGGAAAACAGGAGTTTGCCGCAGCGGAATCGGCTTTTCTTCATGCCGCAGGTGAAAACGGAGACAATCCGAACTACCTCTGCTACCTTGCGCTCTGCAGAAAGGCCCTCGGGAGAGATGAAGATGCACGGTCCTGCTTTGCAGACGCACTCCGGACTCTTCCTGAGTCGGTCTTTGTCCGCTATGAGTACGCTGACCTCTTACTGCGGATGGGTGAACATAACGCTGCCGCTGCGGAATTTTCACGGATTCTGTCCGGTACCGATCCGGAAAACCTCTGCTGGAGGGCTCTATCCCACCTCGGATGCGGGATTCTGCATCTGGAAGCGGACAATCTGGAATCTGCGATTCAGGCGTTTTCCTCCGCGGAAGCACTTGCCAGTGAGATTGGAGATGCGGCGCTTTGCGCCCGTATCGGCAGCGAAATTGAGAAATACGGCCTGTGATATGATTTACATGCAAAATGATTCAGGTACGGCAGCGCAATGTCCCGGATGTTTTTACTCTGACACATATCCACACATTAAAACATATCCAGAACAAATATATTATAAGTTTATCTCCACCCCCTGTGAGAAGAATTCCATGATTCCATTAATGCTTAATATATCGGAGAGCCGTGTGCTTGTCTTCGGAAACGGCGCAGTCGGATCCCGCAAAGCGCAATACTTCAGCGGAGAAGCAAAAGAGGTGACGGTGCTTGACAAAGCAGCGTCTCCGGAAGAGGAGGCAGAAGCCCTCTCACGCATCGGATTGTATGACTACATTATTGCGGCAACCGACGATGCCGCATTTAATGCAAAGGTCTGTGCCATCGCAAAAGAAGCAAAAAAATGGTACAACTCGGCAACAGGTACCGGAAACTTCCTCATCCCTGCTGCATTTAAGAGCGGGGACGTCTCTATTGGTATCTCAACCAATGGAAAAGCCCCGGCGGCAGCGGCCTTTATCCGGGACGAACTGAGAAAAACCACCTCCAACCATCCGCTTTCCCGGATGATAGAGCTGCAGGAAACGCTTCGCCGTCTTCTTCCGGATGTGGAGCCCTCGCAGGAAAAGCGGGCTGAAATTCTGAAGTCCGTTCTAAAAGACAAAGAGGTCTGGAAGGACTTAGCCGACGGAAAAGAGCCGGACATCGAAGAACTTCTCAGGAGGTATCAGTGAACACAAATCTCGCAGTCGCATCATTTGGTTTATCGCATCACAGCGCGGCAGAGATTGCAGAAATCCGTTTCGGGGATGAGGACGCATTCTATGAAGCGGCGAAGTCCGTCTTCCCCGGCGTATGCCTTCTGCAGACCTGCGGGCGGGTTGAGATTCTGGTACACGGCAGAGCATCAGACCTGAGCGCCTTTCTTGCCGAAAAGAGCCGAAGCGGATTTTCCGTGTCTGAAGGGGAGGAGGTTTTGCTCCACCTCGGACGTCTTGCTGCAGGGACCGAGTCGCTGATTGTGGGTGAAGACCAGATTCTCGGCCAGATGCGGTCTGCGCTTTTGTCCGCGGAAAAACACGGCGGCGCAGATGAAGTCATTTCCGCATGTATGAATGCCGCGGTAAATCTCGGCTCGTACGTGCGGCAGAATACCGCAATCAGCCGCGGGGCGGTATCTATGGGGTCAGCTGCAGTAACCCTCGCTGAAGAGGTCTTAGGGGGATTATCCGGGAAAAACATCCTTGTTGCAGGCGGCGGGGAGATGGGGCGTCTTGTTGCAAAGGCGCTTTCCGAAAAGGACCTCCGTGCTATCTATGTGACAAACCGCACGTATGAAAATGCGGTAAAAATCGCAGAGGATGTCGGAGGGCGGGCGATGCACTTAGACCAGCTCTACCCCTGCATCGGACTCTCGGATGTTGTTATCTCCTGCACCGCGGCCCCGCATGAGATTATCAGAGCAGGGCCGCTTTCGGAGGTGATGAAAGACCGCCTCTGGCCGCTTGATGCGGGTCCGAGACCGATTCTCATCATCGATATTGCAAATCCCCCGGATGTGGAAGCATCCTGCAAAAACATCCCTGGAGTCACCCTTTGCGGTATCGATGACCTGAAAGGAATCTCTGATGCGAACATGAAGTCCCGTCTCCATGAAGCGGAACAGGCGGAAAAAATCATCTCGGATTACCTCCCGGAGCTGGTAAAAATCGTCAACCGGACAGCAGCAGGGGATGCTCTTGCAGAGCTTTACACCTGGGCCGAGGAGATTCGCCGCCGTGAGGTCTGCCGTGCACAAAAACGCATTGCAGGTGGAGCAGACGTTTCCTCCGTAATCGAGGACCTCACCTCCTCGATTACCAAAAAACTGCTCGAGGATGCCGCACGGGCCGTCAGAAAATCCGCAGAGAATGCAGAGCCGAAGCTTGCCGAAAACATCATATCATCCATTACAGGAAGGACCTGAAACCATGTACCCGCAGACACGCATGAGAAGACTGAGGAGAAAAAATCTCCTCCCGATATTTACCGAGACCCGCTTAAGTCCCGAACAGTTCTGCATGCCCGTCTTCTTTGACGAGGCGGCAGAAGAACAGACACCCATCCCCTCAATGCCCGGACAGGTCAGATACCCCGTAGCAGATGCCGCATCTCTTGCAGAAGAGCTTGTATCAGAGGGAATCTGTTCTGTTCTTTTATTCGGCATCCCGAAAGTAAAAGATGAAAAGGCCTCGTCTGCGTATGCTGCAGACGGCATCATTCAGAAAGCCGTCGCTGAAATGAAACAGGCGGCTCCTGACCTTGTGGTCATAACCGACCTTTGTGCCTGCGAGTACACAAGTCACGGACACTGCGGGATTATCCGGGAATGCTCTGGTACCCCGGAGCTTGACAATGACGCATCGCTTCGTCTGATGCAGAAGATTGCGGTCAGTCAGGCACGTGCAGGGGCAGACATGGTTGCCCCGAGCTGTATGCTGGACGGGATGGTTATGGCAATCCGGGATGCACTCGATTCCACGGGATTTTCCCATATTCCTATTATGTCCTACAGCACAAAGTTTGCCTCATGTCTGTACGGTCCGTTCCGTGATGCCGCGGACTCGGGTTTTTCCTTCGGCGACCGCTCGTCGTATCAGATGAATCCGGCAAACGGGCGTGAGGCCTTCCGGGAAAGCGAACTGGATGCGGCAGAAGGAGCGGATATTCTCATGGTAAAACCCGCGGGATTCTATCTCGATGTGGTAGCCCGCGTAAAAACTCTCGGGCTTCCTGTTGCCGCGTATCAGGTCTCAGGCGAGTACTCGATGATTAAGGCCGCGGCAGCCGCGGGGTATCTCGATGAAAAACGTACTGTTCTTGAAACAATCACCTCCATTAAGCGTGCGGGAGCAGATTTTATTATAACCTACTATGCACGCGACATTCTGAGGTGGCTGAAGGAATGAATAATGCGGGAATAAATAGTGCGGTGCTGCATGATGCGGTAAGAGGCGCCGCATCACGTGCTCTCTTTGACGAGGCAAAGCAGATGCTTCCCGGGGGTGTTTCCAGTCCCGTGCGGGCAATTGTCCCATATCCGTTCTATGTAAAATCCGCAAGCGGGTCAAGGCTTCATACGGTGGATGGAAGCACGTACATCGACTGCTGTCTTGCCTACGGCCCCCTTATCCTGGGACATGCACACCCTGCGGTAAAAGCCGCGGCCGCAGAGCGGCTTGAGTCCGGGTGGCTTTTCGGGACTCCCTCGGAGTTAGAGCTTTCACTTGCGAAAAAAATCATCGGTGACTACCCCTCGGTTGAGATGCTCAGATTCGTGTCAACCGGATGCGAGGCCACAATGGCTGCTCTGCGCTTGGCACGCGGATTTACCGGCAAAAGCGGTATTGTAAAGGTTGAGGGGGGATTTCACGGAGCACACGACAGCGTGTTAATTGCTGCAGGTTCGGGGGCTTTGACCTGCGGGGTTCCGGATTCGGCCGGTGTCCCCAAAGAGACCGCAGCTCTCACCCGTCAGGTTCCGTTCAATGACGCAGAAGCGCTTGAGGAGACCTTATCAAAAAATCCGGATGCCGCAGCGTTCATTCTCGAACCGGTCATGGGAAACTGCGGCGTTGTCCCTCCGGAGAAGGGCTATCTTGAAGCGGTCCGTGAGATAACACGTGCCCATGATGTCCTGCTGATTTTTGACGAGGTGATAACAGGATATCGTCTGGGACTTTCAGGAGCACAGGGTCTTTACGGGGTAACCCCTGACCTTACAACGCTTGGAAAGATTGCAGGCGGCGGGTTTCCCATCGGAATCTTCGGCGGAAAACGAGAGATAATGGAGATGGTCTCCCCTGCAGGTCCGGTCTACAACGCAGGAACCTTCAATGCAAATCCGGTTTCCATGGCTGCAGGATGCGCCGCGGTCTCGTATCTTCATGAACACGAGGCGGAGTATGCGAAAGCCGCGGATGCGGTATCGCGTATCAGAAAAAGCATCAGCCTGGAGCATGCGGCATCATTTGCATCAGCGGGTGCGATGTTTAAGTACTTCTTTGCATCCAAAGCCCCGGACAATTATGCGGCGGCAAAGACTGCGGACACCGCGGCGTTCCGGAAGTTCTGGGAACATGTGATGTCGCACGGGGTCTTCCTTCCCCCGTCGCAGTACGAGACAAACTTCCTCTCGTTTGCCCATGACAAAGAGGATGTCAAAAG
>JAGHSU010000017.1 GCA_018065685.1 Candidatus Methanocorpusculum equi
CGGTGTGTCCCAAACCCTGTTGCTGCCGGAAGAACGCAGACCGAATCGACAGAAAGGGAAAGGAGTGCTGTGCAGGCGCCTAAGACATCCGCTGCCGCGTCGTCTGCCCCGATTTCATGGAAGTGCGGGTTCGGGGTGTGGTGAACGCGTGACTCGGCACGTTCGATGCGGGCAAAGATTTTTCTGGCGAGCTCTTTTGCCTCAGGGCAGGCATCTGCCGCATCGATTTTTGCAAGCAGTTCATCTATGGTGCGGTGCGCCGTATCCGCATTCATGGACACGCTGAGGGCCTCAAGGCCGCAGCGGACGACAGGAGATACTGCAGGGGATGCGGTATGCTGTATCGCTGAGAAGACGGTATGTTTGTCCGCGCCAAGAGAGAGCAGGGCTGCGACGAGCATGTCTCCTGCGGCTCCGAATCGCGGGTCTATTACAAGGGTCTGCATTGATGTATTAATATTGGTTGTAAGAGAATATGAGTGTGTGGGATAAGGGTGCTTCCCGGGCAGCTCTACTCCCTCTGTCATAAAGCCGGGAGGCCGACTCACAGCTCACTTCGTTCGCCCCTCACCCTTTGCCGTAAAAGACAGGAAAAGAAATAAAGAGAAATAAATTGTCACGCTGTTTTTTCGCGATTGTATTCAGGAGTCTGCTCTTCAATTCTTCTTATGTCCGCCATGAATACATCATAATCGCTTTTTAAGTTTGCAAGTTCTCTTCTGCGGAACTCGTTATATTCGCGTTCGGCTTTTTCTATTGCTGTATCATGGGATATTGTCCCGTGCCCTTCCAGTATTTTCCGCTGACTCGCTATTATTTGCTTATCTAAGGCATCAATCCAGTCCTGCATTGTCATCGGTATTTCATCAAGTGCCTGAAGTTCGGCAAAATCCAGAAACTGGGACACCATTAAATTCATCCGCTGCAGTTCTTTTTCGGTGAGATAATTTTTTGCAATTTTAACGTCATCTTTGGTGACGTACTTTCCTTTGAAGTTTGTCATGCCGACGAATGGTTTCTGGTTGTTGGCACGTTCGTATATGAGTTCTGCTGCCGTGTGTTCGTGAACTGCGTAGTGCAGTTTGTTTTGTACTGCTGCAAAGAAGGTCATGGTTATGTCGGATCTCGGGTCATAGTCGATTGCTGTTGCATAGATGTCTGTTACCTGCTGGTAGAGGTTTCGTTCGCTTGAACGAATGTCACGGATTCTCTGCAATAGTTCTTTGAAGTAACGGTTGCGTCCGTTTTTGAGTCGTTCGTCGTCAAGGGTGAAGCCTTTCTGGATGTATTCGTGAAGCCGTTGTGTTGCCCATCTTCTAAAGCGGGTGGCAACCGGGGATTGTATTCTGTATCCGATTGCAATTATTATGTCAAGGTTGTAGTGGGATGTGTTTCTTTTTACCTGTCTGTTTCCTTCTGTCTGAACAGACAAGAATTCCTTGTGAGTTGCCGCTTTTGGCAGTTCACCTTCTTTGTATATGTTGTTTATGTGCAGACTGATGTTTTGCTGTGTTGTCTGGTATATTTCTGCAAGTTGTGTCTGTGTTATCCAGATGTCTTCTTCTGCGAAACGGACGTTTATGGATGTTTTTCCGTTTTCATCTTCGTAGAGAAGGATGTTGTTTTCTTTTGTCATGGGTTTTTCTCCGCTCTGTATTAATACCGGACTGCAGGTCTCTGTTGTTTTTATTTCCTGTTGTCTCTTTTAGTATTATGTAGTAGGTGCAGATAGGCAATAAAGTTTGCGTGACGGGGGGGAGGCCGCGGCTCTTTTGCGCGGGTTTTCGGGGTGCGGGGCGGCTTCAGTGTGGATTTTATGTGACGTAAAGCCGGGCTTCAGCGTGATTGTTCTACCCGTTGCGCTCGCCTATAGCCGCGGGTGTTCTACCTGTTGTTACAACTGAGAGTTATAACAACCACAAAAACACCTGCGGATGGATAATCCCATTAATCCTCTCAAACCTCTCCGCAAAGGTCTGCGTCTTCCCCCTCAAAACATACACACCATCTGTTACAACAACCCGCAACTATTAATACTCCTCAATACAAATAAGTATACAGCACTCCGTTACCTGTTAACGGATGCTGACTGGAGTAAGTCCGACGTGTTTCAAAAAACACTGCCCGCTTCGAGCGAGGCTTTGGGATTACGATGAGTCAGCTGATTTCATCCGCAGCAGAGAGCCTGCCGCGGCGCTGAAACACAACTGTTTCTCTTTTCGTGACTTACCCGTATCAGTGAATATACGCGAACGCACTGATGCGTCAGCTAATGTACGGCAAAGCTCTGGTCCCAGGTTCGCAAAGGTGAAAACATGGCACGAATGCACGCAAGAAGAAGAGGAATTGCAGCCTCAGTCCGTCCGTTCAGAACAGAAGCTCCTGAATGGTCCAACAAAAATGCAAAGGAAATCGAGGCAAAAATCATCGAGCTCCGCAAAACCGGATTATCCAGTGCTGCAATCGGTCTCGTCCTCCGTGACAAGCACGGAGTTCCGGACGTAAAACTCGCAACCGGAAAGAAGATCAACAAAATCATTACCGAAAACAACATGGCAGATGAGATTCCTGAAGACCTCAGAAACCTCATGCACAAAGCACTCGGAATGAGAAAGCACTTAGTTGACAACAACCACGACGTCCACAACAAACGTCAGCTCCAGTTAACCGAGGCAAAGATTAGAAGACTCGTGAAATACTACACCGGAAACGGAAAACTTCCGGCAGACTGGGCATACTCCCCGGAGACTGCAGAGATTCCCCTCTCCAGATAAGTTCATTAAAACGCTTCAATGTCAGTTACCGAATCAGCCGCAAAAATTGCAGACCGCCTGCGGACCATGGACTTTGTCCATGTCTATGCACATCATGACGCAGACGGCATCGCATCCGCGGCAATTCTCTGTGTTGCACTGCGCCGTGCAGACATAGGATTTCGTCTGCGGTTTTTACCGCAGCTTGCGGCATCAGATGTCGAATGCCCGGAGATATCAGTGCTCTGCGACCTTGGAGCATCCGTTTCGGAGTTACCCGAATCGGTCATAATAATAGATCATCACGTGCCTTACGCAAAGACACCCTATCACATAAACCCTCGCCTCGAAGGACTCGACGGCGAACGCGAACTATCCGCTGCCGGATGCGCATATCTTGTGGCAACCGCCCTCAGCTCTGACAACAGGGACCTCGCAGGTCTTGTCATGGCAGGGGTAATCGGAGATAAGCAGGAGGTCTGCGGCATGAACGAAACAATCGTCGGAGATGCCATCGGAAACAATCTGATAACACCCGGTAAAGGAATCCTCCTCCCCGGGCGCACCACACGGGAACAGATTGAATACGCATTTTCCCCCTACCTTCCGGGACTTTCCGGAGATGCGGAAAAAGCAGAGGAGATTGAACGGAAATGTCAGGAGATGACATCAGACGAAGCCTATGCATCAAAGCTTCTGACATCGATTGTCATGCAGTCTTCCGCATCCGATGCCTCGCTTACGGGCCTCTACGGTCCCTCCTGGAAACTGCACCGCGAAATTATTCCCGATGCAAATTCCCTCTCCGCGGTCATCGACGCCTGCGGAAAAGCAGGAAGAGCAGACCTCGGATTTGCAGCAGCATCAGGTGATGCGGCAAAAGAGGATGAGGCGTGGAGTGTCGCACTCGGCTTTAGAAAACACCTCATTGAAAACGCGGCCTCCGCAAAGGAAATTCGGCCGCACGTCTATGAGGTAAAAGACGCCGACGCGGCATCCGATGTCGCAGACATGATCTCCGCGGATAAAAAGAGCCCGGTGATTGTGATAGGGCGTGCCCCCTCATATCTGAAGGTGTCCGCCCGTGCTCCGTACGGGTCGGGCGTCAACTTTGAACAGTTCATGAAACAATCTGCGGAGAAGTTCGGAGGCACCGGAGGCGGACACGCTTCCCGTGCCGGAGGAGAGCTTCCCCCCGAATGCGAGGCAGAGTTCCTCGCAGCAATACCGGAGTTTGCATGAAAATCACCGGCAGAATTGTATCAAAAACGGACTGCGCCGAAGAGATTGCAGAAGCACTCTCCCCGGACAACGCAGGGTTTATGAAATGCAGCGGGGCATCAGGCGTACTTACAGCAGAGTTTTCGGGCGAGTCCCCGAGAACAGTGCTTGCAACAGCGGATGACTATCTGATGAATTTATCTGTAGCATGGCAGATCAGCGAATCTGCCAAAGAACATACCAAAAACAGTAAGGTGAAATAAAATGGCAAGAAAGAAAGCAAGCGGCGGACGCAAGCTTGAGGGATGGAAAGCAAAGAGCTGGTTCAAGGTCTATGCACCCGAATTCCTCGGCAAGCAGTTAATCGGAGAGGTTGTCTCCTCTAACGCAGAAAACATCCCCGGCCGCGTATTAACCGTCAGTCTTGGCGAATTAATCCAGGACTACTCGAAACAGAACGTTCGTGCATCCTTTAAGATTTCCGAGGTTGCAGGAGATGCAGCATACACCTACTTCGTAGGTCACGAGATGGCAAAAGAGTTCATCCGTGCAATGGTCAAGCACCGTGCAACCCGTATCGACTCAACCATCATGGTTACCCCGCTTGGAGCAGACAGAAGCATCCAGGTCACCATCACAGGATTCACCATCTCCCATGCACGCCTTGCACAGGCACAGGAGATCCGTGCAGCAATGGTCAAGGTCGTTGAAGACTTCGCAAAAGAAGCAGACTTCGGCACCTTCGTCAATGCAATGGTCAAAGGCGAAATCTCAAAGAAGATGTTTGAGGTCTGCAAGCCGATTTTCCCGGTCCGCAGACTTGAGATCATCAAATCAGAAGTTTACCTGAAGGCATAAAGCCCGAAGGAAAACACGACTGCCCCGTTTTCGGGGGGAGAAGACCGGAGGTCTTCTCTGAACTATTCTTTTCCGGTTCTGTATCTGCTCTTTTCCGATTCTTTTCCGATTCCGTATCCGATGGTTCCCAATCCATTTCTGATGTTATATTCAGAGATAAGTACGGTGTGCATGAGTATACACAGATACACTTATTTGTATACGCAACCCACTCATAAATATACAATAAGATACATATTTGTGCCGATTTTCTGCGCTCTCTCTCAGTGTATCCGGGAAATCGGGCAGGCAGACGGCAAATTTATTTGAGATTTGCCAATTCATTTATATATTTTCAAAGTGATAAAATAAGGGTATTATGAGAGACGATGAAATTACCCCATCACCTCTGGCATACGACCTTCTGCGGTATAAACGTGAAACTACCCGTTTCCAGATTCTTGTTGAAATCGCGGAACACCAGCCCTCAATCCGTCAGCTTGAGATTGCGGAGAAACTCAGTTTAACTCCGCAGGCAATCTCCGAGTACATGAGAACACTCGTGAAAGAGGGCTACATCAGTGCTGAAGGACGCGGACGCTATTCTGTAACCTACAAAGGAATTGAACTGATTGAAAACAATGCAGAGGCTATCGAATCATATGCACGTCACGTCCGCCGCGACGTCGTACACCAGGTTGTAACCTGGGCGGCGATCGCAGACTCCGACCTGAAAAAAGGTGATGCGGTAGGTCTCTACATGAAAAACGGATGGCTTTATGCGGGAAAGAAACCGCAGACTGCCATGGGCAAGGTAGCTGCAGATGCAGCAAAAGGAGATGATGCAGGAATCATACGCCTTGCAGGAATTATCGAACACACCGAAGGAAAGATAAAAGTTGCCAAGGTCCCGAGAATTGAACGCGGCGGTTCTCTTAAGATTGACACCAAAAAAGCAGCCGAAGCGGCGGCTGAAGCGGACTTTGTAGGTGCCATCGGCCTTGAAGCATACCTGGCACTTAAAAAGTCGGGAATCACTCCTGACATGTTCTACGGAGCACGCGAAGGTGTAATTGAGGCCGCATTCCACGGATTAAACTGCCTTCTTCTCATCGTCGATGAGGAGCTGACTGACTTCCTCAAACGTCTTGAGGCATCCGGTCTTTCCTACAGCCTCTCTGATCTGGTGAAAAAATAAGTGACAACCATTGTACAACCCTATAAAAAGGGTTACAAGGTTTTTTTTTGCGATGATGCAAAAGCCGGGAAGATTAAACACGTCGGAACGGTAGAACTTGAATCCACCTCGAAAGGGATGCGTCCCTCGGAGTTTTTTGTACGAAGACCCGGGACATCCCACGTGCAAAAAACCCCCACGAAGGAATTTATCACGGTTTTGCGGGTAAATGGTGATGTGCTTCTTACAGAAACCCTTCCCGAATTTCAGGATTTTCTCCGCGGGATGCAGATTGAGTGGAAAAAGGTCTCTTTGTGCCGCACCTGCCTTTTTGATGACAGGATAACGCCTCTTACGGAAGAGACGCGTATCCGCTGCGGAAGCGAGTATGTCTGTCTTGACTGCGCAAAGCGTGAACTGAGGCGTGAACTTGCCCACATCAGAAAGCTCGGGAAGCGGACGCAGCTTCATATCGAAGAACTCCTCGAAGAGTACCGCGACCTTGACATGGTCTTAGCCATTCTCCAGCCCGAGGCGCTTGATATGAAAAAGACCATGTTCGACTGCCTCGAGGCACACGAACAGGTGATGACCGAGCGGATTGAAAACCTCGCTTTACCAAGGGAGTTTACCGACATCTGCGGCGTTGAAACCCTGATGCCCGCACAGCAGCTTGCCGTAGAAGCAGGGCTTTTGTACGGAAAAGACCTCCTTGTGGTAGCTGCCACCGCATCCGGAAAGACCTTCATCGGAGAGATGGCAGGCCTTAAAAACTACATCGAAAAGCGGGGGCGCACCCTCTTTTTAGTCCCGCTCGTGGCTCTTGCAAACCAGAAGTATGACAGGTTCTCCGAAAAGTACGGAAAGCTTGCCCAGACATCTATCATGACCGGAACGTCCCGTCTGAATCTTCCGGAGACACGGCCTGTCGGAAACCGCGGGGCAGGCGGAGGTATCGTTGTCGGAACATACGAAGGTGTCGACAACATGCTTCGAAAGGGGATGCCGCTTCATAACATCGGAACCATAGTTATAGATGAGGTGCAGATGCTCGAAGACCCGGACCGGGGCCACCGGTTAGACGGTCTGATTGCACGGCTTAAGTTTGCCGCACCAAAGGCGCAGTTCCTCTATCTTTCGGCAACCATCGGTTCTCCGAACATTCTGGCAAAAAAGCTCGGCGCATCACTTGTATCCTACGCGGCCCGTCCGGTGGCTCTTGAGCGCCACTTAATCTTCACCGAAAAGGAGGCAAAACCCAAGTACATCAAAAAACTGGTCTTTGAGGAGTTCAACAAGGTATCCTCCAAAGGATACAAAGGTCAGACGATTGTCTTTACGAACTCAAGGGCCAGATGTCACACGCTTGCAGCATCTATCGGAAATCTTGCGGCCCCCTATCACGCGGGACTGACCTCGCAGGAGCGGCGGCAGATTGAAAAGAAGTTCGAGGAGGGAAAACTGGCCTGCGTTGTAACAACCGCGGCACTTGCGGCAGGTGTGGATTTTCCCGCAAGCCAGGTCATCTTCGATGCACTTGCAATGGGCATTAACTGGCTTACCGTGCAGGAGTTCCATCAGATGATGGGAAGAGCCGGAAGACCGGACTTCCATGACATCGGCCGTGTGGTAATCCTCGCAGAACCCGGCGCCTCGTACTCGCGGGACACAAAACTCACCGAGGAGGGGGTTGCAATCCAGCTCCTCAAAGGAAAGATGGAGGAGGTGGCCCCGGTCTACGGTATTGAGGAGCTCTCCGAAGAGTTCGCGGCAAATGTGGTGACTGCCCGCGGAAACCTCAGGGATGCGGAGCGTATCGGTGCATCGATGGTTGGAACCGGCGACGACCCGGTTTCCGAGATGCAGAAGCACGGACTTGTAAAAATCTCCGGCAATAAGATTGAGCTTGCCCCGCTCGGGCGTATCATGGCTGAGCATTTCCTCGGCATGAACCGTGTCTTAGAAATTGACCGGCTGGTACGGATTATGAGCGAGCCGCTTGAAATCATTGCAGAGCTTTCCACAATCGAGGAGGAGGAGGAGGAAAAGGAGAAGCGCCGTGAGGAGCGTAAAAATGCCGCGGTGGAAAAAAGCGGCGCTGAAACAGCACACGCCCTCTCCTCGAAGAAGAAGGAGCCTCCTGCATGGGTTGCAAAACGTAAGGAGCAGAACTCGGCAGCAAAACATGAACATTCGAAGATGCGTGCCGATGCCGCAGGTAAATCCGGAGGGGCGGCGGCAGGAAAAACGGTGTCCGCCGCTGCTGAAAGCGGCTCCGGCTACAT
>JAGHSU010000094.1 GCA_018065685.1 Candidatus Methanocorpusculum equi
ACATACTCCGGCACTTACCGGAAAATCCTTTTGTATGTCCTTTGTTTACACCAAATCCGCAGTATATGGGGATATTTCACCGTCTGACGGACACCGTCTCCTTCTTATGCATAATCAGTATCCTAATATCCTATGGACTCATATATAATACGGAATATCATATGATAGTCGTACCAGATACCAGTGTCGTCATAGACGGCCGCGTCACAGCCCTGATTGAAAAGGGAGAATATGCTGGCGCAACGATAATAATACCCGAAGCGGTCTTTGCAGAGCTTGAAGCCCAGGCAAACCAGGGGCGCGAGATCGGATTTTCCGGACTCGCCGAACTGCAGAAGCTCTGCGAACTGGCAGCTGCAGGAAAAATCACCCTTAAATATGTCGGCGAACGCCCCAAACTCGATGAAGTAAAACTCGCCCCCGGGGGCGAAATCGATTCAATAATCCGGAAAGTCGCTATAGAAAACAATGCGGTTTTTCTAACAAGCGACTACGTGCAGTCACAGGTGGCAAAGGCAAAAGGCCTCGATGTGGTCTTCTTAAAAGCAGGAACGGGAGATACCTTTTCTCCGCTCTTAATTGACGCCTTCTTTGACGAGAATACCTCAGCAGTTTATCTGAAGGAACGTGTTGCCCCGTACGCCCGCAAAGGCACCATCAAAGAGTCAAAACTTGTAACCATCAGGGAAACCCCCTGCACAGAATATGAACTGCGTGCCATAGCCCAGGAATGTCTTGAGCGCGCAAAACGCCACACGGACGGATTTGTCGAGGCAGAACTTCCGGGTGTTACCGTGTCACAGATCGGCTCGATGCGGATTACCACAACAAGACCTCCTTTCTCCGACGGAATAGAGATAACGGTGACCCGTCCGACACGCGAGGTCTCCTTTGAGTCATACAACTGTTCAGCGGCATTAAAAGACCGGTTAAAGGAAAGTGCCGGGATGTTAATTCTCGGAACCCCAGGTTCCGGAAAGTCCACTCTGGAACAGAATATCGCAACATACCTCTCAGGTGAAAACTATATCGTAAAGACCATCGAATCCCCGCGTGACTTAATGGTCAATGATAAAATCACCCAGTACACTTCGCTTGACGGAAGTATTGCAGCCGCAGGAGAGGTCTTAACGCTTCTTCGTCCCGACTATGTCATCTTTGATGAGATGCGCAGAAGTGAGGAACTTGCCGTCTTTGCAGACCTTCGCCTTTCAGGCATCAAAGTCATAGGCGGACTGCATGCAAAGTCAGCCCTCGATGCCTTAATCCGCCTTGCAAGCCTGGTTGACTTAAACCTCATTCCGCAGATAATATCAACGATGGTCTTTGTAAAAAGCGGCGACATCTCGGAGATTTACACTGTATCCACCGGGTTCGGTGTCCCGAAGGCACTTGAGCAGATAGGAGACCCCATTGTGCGGCCGGTCGTGCGTCTTACAAACATCAACACCGCAGAAACTGTTGCAGAAGCGTTCCGCTACGAAGGAGAAGTTATGGTAACCCCTGCATCCGGTTTATCCGAACTTCCGTCAATAAAAACGGTTGAGACGGTTAAAGAAGCGGCCAAAGCCGCTGCCTCTGCACCGGCACCGGCTCCGCGTCAGGAAGCAAGAGCGAAACCCGCGGCAGAGGACAGAAGCAGGGCCGAAGAGAAGTCCTCTGAAGAGGAAGCGTTATCTGACAAGGCAAAGGACCATGCAGCCCCGTACAAAGCCCCTGCAAACAGCAACCCTGCATGGGCCGTTCTTGAAAAGGAGATCAGAAATGAGATTGCCCGCTATACTGTCGGAGATATTGTTGTCTGTATGTTAACCGACACGAAGGCTGCAGTCTATATCGAAAACATGGATGTCCCCGCAGTCATCGGAAAAGGAGGAAAGAACATCTCTGCAATCGTTACCAAAGTGGGTGTGGGAATCGATGTCCGCTCTTTATCAGACCTTCCGGGGAGGGAGGCCCTATCTGCGGAAAAACCGGTTCCTGAGAGGAATACGCCGGGATTCAAATTACGAAGTGAGAAAAAGCAGATATCCGTTATCTGCCTGGAGTACACCAACAAGATTGTGGATATCTTCTCCGGAAAAGAGTATCTCTTTACCGCAACTGTAGATGCACAGGGAGAGATTCATCTCGCACGGTCGTCGAGTATCGCCATGGAGATGGTGCGCCGCTACAGCGAGGGAGAAGACCTGAAACTGAAACCGGTTGATTAACCGGAAGACGGCATAATAAAACATAAAAAATAAACATAAAATACACAAGGTACCAGTATGACTGAAAATCTGATAATGAATGAAATTGAGCCGGAAATCAGGAAAACCTGGATTCCGCAGTTTGAATCGAATCCGAATCCGACTAAAGACAAGCTGTATGTAAACGTTGCCTTCCCATACCCTTCAGGTGCTATGCATGTGGGCCACGGAAGAACCTACATCATCCCCGATGTGGTTGCCCGCTTCTGGAGAATGAGAGGAAAGCAGGTCTTATTCCCGATGGCGTTCCATGTGACAGGAGCCCCTGTTTTAGGAATTGCAAAGCGTATCGCCAAAAAGGATGAAAAGACCTTAAAGCTCTACGGCGGCCTCTACCGCGTCCCGCAGGACACCCTGGAAAAGTTCACGGACCCGGTAACAATTGTAAACTATTTCGCTGACGAATACCAGCGGGTAATGCAGCAGCTTGGTCTTTCCATTGACTGGAGACGCCGCTTTACCACGATTATTCCGCAGTACAGCAAGTTCATCGAATGGCAGTACACCCATGTCTACGGCCAGGGCAAAGTGCAGAAAGGAGAGTACCCGGTCCGGTACTGTCCGAACTGTGACCAGCCGGTAGGTGACCACGACCTTCTTGAAGGAGATACCGCGGAGATCATGCACTATGTGTTTGTGATGTTCAGATTCGGTGAGTTTGAAATCCCCTGTGCAACTCTTCGTCCGGAGACCATCTTCGGTGTTACCAACCTCTGGGCAAATCCGGAGACCGAACATCTGAAAGCGGAAGTTGACGGAAAGAAGTGGATTATCTCCAAAGATGCGGCGCTTAAACTCCGGATGCAGAAGCATGAGGTAAAGGAACTCGGCACAATCGCAGGTACAGAGTTAATCGATAAGAAAGCGGTCTGCACCTACACCGGAAAAGAGGTCACAATCCTTCCCGCATCCTTCGTTGACCCGGACATGGGCTCCGGCCTTGTCATGAGTGTTCCGGCACACGCTCCCTTTGACTACATCGCCCTCCGCGACCTTCAGCAGCAGGGAAAGTACACCGATATCACGCCCATTACCCTTGTCACCGTCCCCGGATACAAGAGTACTCCGGCCGCGGAAATTGTTGAAAAGAACAGGATTCCGAACCAGGACGATCCGAGAATGGATGCTCTGACCCAGGAGCTCTACACCCTCGAGTTCTCCAAAGGAAAGTTAAACGACAACTGCGGAAAGCATGCAGGAAAGTCGGTCCGTCAGGCACGCGAAGATGTTACAAAGGAGTTCACCGAAGAAAAAGGTTCCATCATCTTCCATGAGATGAGCCAGAAGCGGGTCATCTGCCGTTGCGGAAACCGTGTCTATGTGAAGATTTTAGATGACCAGTGGTTTATCAACTACGGAGATGCAGCCTGGAAACAGCAGGTTCACGAGGTCATGCCGAATGTTGAACTGGTGCCTCCGGAGGTCAGCGCCGAGTTTGACCGTACAATCGACTGGCTGCGCGAGTGGCCGTGCTCACGCCGCGTAGGTCTTGGAACGCACGTTCCCTGGGATCCCAAGTGGCTGTTTGAGCCTCTCTCAGACTCCACCATCTACATGGCATATTATACAATCTCCCACAAGATTGTAAAGATTCCGCCGGAGAAACTGACCCCTGCGGTCTTTGATTATATCTTCCTTGGAAAAGGAAACCCGAAGGAGCTTCCGGTTGATGAGGCAACAGTAAATGATCTGAGGTCCGAGTTCCTCTACTGGTACCCGTACGATTACCGCTTCAGCGCAAAGGACTTAATCTCGAACCACTTAACCTTCCAGATGTTCCACCACCGTGCAATCTTCCCCGACGAACTGCAGCCGAAGGGAATGGTCGTCTTCGGTATGGGACTCTTAAACGGTATGAAGATGTCCTCCTCGAAAGGAAATGTGTTCCTGCTTGAGGATGCGGCAAATGAGTTCGGAGCAGATACTGTCCGCATGTTCCTCGTGGGTTCCGCAGAGCCGTGGCAGGACTTTGACTGGAGAAATGAACTGGTCTTATCCGTGAAGAAACAGATTGAACGGATGTGGCAGCTGGTCCTCGATGCAGAGAGTGCATCCGGTACAACTCCGATTGATGCATGGCTGGTTTCACGTATGCAGCAGAGAATTGCAGGAGCTACAACGGCGCTTACGAAATTCCAGACACGTCAGGCACTGCAGGAGGCATACAACGGTGTTGTATCAGACCTTGCCTGGTACCGCAGACGGCTTGCAGACGGCGCACCGGGTGCTGTGTTAAAGGATGTTATGTCACAGTGGGTCAGACTTATGGCGCCTGTTATCCCCTACACCGCAGAGGCACTCTGGAAGAAGACCGGGCACGACGGGCTTATTTCCTTTGCGGACTGGCCGGTCGCTGACGAATCAAAGATTAATCCGCAGATTGAGCTTTCAGAAGGCCTTCTGCAGAGAACGGTTGAGGATATCCAGTCTATCTTAAAGCTCGTCCAGATTGAGGCAAAGAGGGTCCGGATGTTTGTAGCTCCTGAATGGAAGCATCAGGTGTTTTCCATCGTCGCATCCGCTGAAGACAAGCGCAATGTGGTAAAGACCGTGATGGCAGATGAGGCACTTCACGCACGCGGCAAAGAAGCGGCAGATGCTGCAGTCCAGACGGTGCGGCTGGTCCATTCACTCCCGCCGCAGATTGTATCTGCAGTGGCTGAAGGAATTGACGAGACTGCCATCTTTACCGCAGCAAAAGCATTCCTCGAGAAGGAGTGCGGTCTCGAGGTTGAGGTTTGCGCTGCAGAAGGGTCCGATCACCCGAAGGCACGTTCCGCACTGCCGTTTAAGCCGGCGATTGTGGTTGAGTAAGAAAGATTATTCTTTTTTGTTTTTTTTTGGGGGGAACTACCCGGTCCGTATTCTTTATCGGCCTGTTCCTGAGAGTGGGTATGTGCAACAAGAGCGCAGAATCGCCAGTCTCTGACTGGCGATTCTGCGTTCTTTCCCTCATACCCCCTCTCAGTTACGACAACCCGCAAAGAACACACGAAGGCAGCTGAATAGTTACTTCAGGTTTTGATTATTGGTTTTATTTCTGCAGGCAGTCTCCCCCTAAAAGAAACCGTCAACTCTATACTCCGAAAGCCCCAACATATACAGTATGTGGGACTCATTAAAAGAACAGATTGAAGAAGCCGGATGCGCTCAGATGACCGGAGCAGCTGCTTCAGAGTACATAAAAGACGGAAACACTGTATTCGTGTACGAAGGGCACAAACTCCTGATTCCGATAGAGGAAACATCACCGGTCACTATCCGGCATATTGGAAAAGGGACCGTAAAACTCTCCTTTAAATTCATAGAAGTACTTGGAAAAATCGAATCCCCGTGAACAGCCATGGTTAAGTTAGGATTTCATGTTTCAATTGCAGGCTCCTTTGCTCTTGCAGTCTCACGGGCAGAAGACCTCACCTGCGACACCTTCCAGATGTTTACGAGAAGCCCGCGTGTCTGGGGGGCAAAACCCATAGGCGATGCAGAGGCCGCGGCATTTCAAAACGCTCTGAAAGCATCAGGGATAGGGCCAGTTGTCGACCATATGCCCTATCTTCCGAATCCGGCGGCGGAAAAACCGGATGTGTATGAAAAGTCCGTTGCAACCTTAACTGATGAGTTAAACCGCTGCGCAAAACTGGGGATTCCCTACCTTGTAACTCATCTTGGACACCACGGACAGACCGACGGCCACAAAAAAGGGCAGGAAAAAGTCATTTCCGCTATCACAACAGCCCTTGACAATTCGGAGGGAAACACGATGATTCTTCTCGAAAACACCGCAAATGAGAAAAACACCGTGGGAGGGACCTTTACCGATGTGGGGGCCATCTCTGACGGCATCGGAAGAAACGACCGGATAGGATTCTGCTTTGACACGTGCCACGCGGGAGCTGCCGGGTATGATATTCCGGGATTCGGAGCGGAGACGGTTTTTAGCTGGTTTTCGGATGAGGCAGGCAGTCTTGACCGTCTGAAGGTAATCCACTTAAATGATATGAAAGGGGGTATCGGCTCGCACCTCGACCGCCATGAGCACTTAGGCCTTGGGACACTGGGGGATGCGGGAATCCGTGATGTGCTGACCTACCCGAAGATCTCCCACTGTGCGTTTATTATGGAAACCCCCTCGAATGAAGTCCGCGGCGATGCAGAAAATATGGCCGCTGCACGCAGACTGTCCATATAATTTTTTGTAACTTTCAATGTAGATGCTATTTGTCGTTGTTGTAACTGACGGTGTGTTATGGCCACCAAAAACGCGAATCTACGCGAATAAAAAACGTGAATCGCAGCCCTTTGCACCCGCGCTCAGCACCGCTTAGGCCGCATGCCCTTCGGGCCTGCTCCAACTTCGAGCCTGCGGCTCTCGTCAATCGCGGGGCGCGGGCGGGCTGCTAAGATTTAAATTTATCAGAATTATCCTTGGTTAAAGCGGGGCCAGGCGCGGGTGAATAGGCTCGCGATTCGCGTTGATTCGCGTTCTAAGTGGTCAACACCGCACCTAAGTTACAACAACGACAAATAGCATCTACATTGAAAGTTACAACAACCCGCAAAGAACACATGAAGGCGGCTGAATAGTTACAACAAGGAATAAAAAAAAGAATCAGAAGTCCGTCATTACACGGAACTGATCAATCTCTTCAGAGTTGAGCTCGGCAAGGAAGCTCTCTGCAGCGTTCTTAATGTCTTTGCTTGCGGTAATTGCTCTTCCCACAACAACGATGTCTGCGCCTGCGGCAACTGCCTTCTTAACAACCGGCTGTCTGATACCGCCTGCGGTTGCGACAAGAATCTTTGCGCCGTACTTCTTTCCGATCTCTTTGACCTTTAAGATGTCACCCCAGCTGTACTCGCCTGCTGCGGCTTCTTTGTCGATTGCACGGTGCATCTCAACATACTGCGGAAGAACTGCGGCACCGCCGAGTTTTCCTAAGGACTCGATGAGCTTTGCAGGGGACTCGACGTTGAGCATATCGATGATTGCATAGATTCCACACTTTTTGGCTTCCTTAATGAAAGCTGCAATAGTCTCAATCGGTGCAAGACCGGAGACAACTGCTGCATCTCCTCCTGCATTGGAGACCATGCGTGCCTCAAGGTTTCCGGTATCAAGGGTCTTGATGTCTGCCACAATGAAGCAGTTCGGGCGAATCTTTCTGATCTCGCCAATCACGGAAAGACCGAACTGCTTGATGAGCGGAGTTCCTGCCTCGAAGATGACGTGGTCATTCTGCGGCACACCGGTTAAGACACGCTGTACCTGCTTCATGTCGATTAAGTCCATAGCAACCTGCAGGTACGGCGGGTTCCAGAGTCTCTGGACCTTGAATCCCATAACACCGTGGGCTGCTCTGTCCTTCTCCTTTAAGACAGTTGCAACATCCGGGAACTTGTCGAGCGCGCGGGTGATTGCAAGGCGTGTTGCACCGTAGTTAAAGCGGTAAATCTTGTTAAAGTCCTTTGATGACGGGTCAATAAAGACGCTTGCAACGACAACGATGTCTTCAACATCCATATCTGCAAATGCGCCGTCTTCAAGACAGTCTGCTACAGCTTTGGATACTGCTGCCTGCGCGGGTCCGAAGATCTGGGTTACCTGTTCGCCGTGCTTTAAGGTTACCTTCGGGATAATGAGAACTGCCGGTTTGGGCAGGAGGTTCGGACGGATAACACCAAGAAGTGGGGTGTGTCCTGCAGAAAGCTGGGTTAATCCGTTCGCAAATGCCATTCCGACGGGTCCGTTCTTCTCACCGATCATGAGGTCGATATGAGCTAATTCCGGTCCGTCTCCAACGAGAGCTTCACCAATTAAGAACATAAGACAAATCTCTGAAATAATATATGCTCTCCATAAAGATAAACCCAGTCATTCTTTAATGTATTGAGAATATATGATTGCTATAGAGTCTATTGAAAATCTTTATAGTTTTTTTCACTAAACAATTCAGGCAGATACACATGGGTCTGAAAGATATTGTCATCCCGCAGGACAAAATATTTTTTGAACTGTTCGAGCAGCAGGCGGAAGTCGCTGTCAGTGCTGCCGACCAGCTCGTGAATATATTTACCGACTATACCGATGTCGAAGCAAAATATCATGCATTAAAGGAGATTGAACATAAAGGGGACGATATAACACACCGCGCCCATGACGAGCTGAACAGAACTTTTATCACCCCGTTTGAACCGGAAGAGATTTCCCGTCTCATTAACACGCTTGATGATGTGGTGGATTTCATTGATGAAGGCGCCCGTTTTCTGGTAATCTATGAGATTGGCAAACCCGGAGACGGAATGCTTGAGATTGCCCAATGTCTCAGGAAAGCTGCAGAGGAGATCAGGACCGGAGTTAAATGTCTCCGGACTCTGAAGGACACAAAACGGATGAAAGAGGCGATTATTGAAATCAGCAGGCTTGAAAATGAGGCGGATGACCTCCAGACAAAGGCATTAAAACAGCTGTTTGCAACCAATGACCCGATTCACATTATGAAGATGAAAGACATCTTTGAGCACTTTGAAGAGGCAGCGGACAGGTGTAAGGATGTCGCAGATGTGCTGACTGCAATTCTTATCAGGCACACATAAATATGGACGTCTTATCAATCGTCCTGGTTGTCCTGGGAATCATTATCGCTTTAGTGTTTAACTTCAGCAACGGCAGAAACAATGCCTCGAACGCGGTGGCAACGGTTGTCGCAACGCACGCCCTATCTCCGGTGAAGGCCATCGTAATTGCCTCAATCTGCTGTCTTGCGGGACCGTTTGTGTTCTCGACCGCGGTTGCCAAAACAATCGGGGGGGGGATTGTAGATCCTGAACTGTTCACCCCTGTTCTGATGTTTATCGGATTATGCGGTTCGGTTCTCTGGGTCAACATCTGCTCCCGTGCAGGGATTCCTGTCTCATCCACTCACGCACTTGTCGGGGGTTTAATCGGGGCGGGAGTTGCCGCTGCCGGGTGGTCTGCGGTCTTCTGGCCGACAGCTGAGATGCTTCTCGGGACGCTTTTCTTTGTGCTCGCGGGGGCTTTCGCAGGCGCTTTCATCGCCCTGATTTTAGCTCTCATCTTTAAGGAGCGGATCGGCTATTTCCTCCTTTCCGGTGCTGCAGTCGGAGGGATACTTGCAATCCCCCTCGCGCTGGTCCTTGGTGTTTTTCCGGGGTCGAACATCTTATCGATTCTTCTGTTTATCTGTGTGTCCCCGATGCTTGGAATTGTTGCCGCCTATACGTTTACCGCGATTCTCACCCGTATTATCGCTAAATGTTCAAAGGCTCCGATGCGCTTAAACAAGTGGTTCCAGCGGCTTCAGGTCGTGGGGTCAGCGTTCCAGGCGCTCACTATCGGAGGAAACGATGCGCAGAATGCGATGGGTATCATCTTTGCAATCCTGGTTTCAGCAGGTCTGGTCTCTGCAGGAGCGGAACTCCCGCTCTGGGTAATTATTACCTCTGCCATTGCTATCACTCTTGGAATGCTTTTAGGCGGCTGGAAGATTATTAAAAATGTCGGGTCCGGGATTACCAGAATTATGCCCTATCAGGGTTTTTCCGCGACAACGACCGGAGGACTTGTCTTAACTCTGATGACCGCCTGCGGTATTCCCGTCTCAACGACCCATGTTGCGGGAGGAGCTATTATCGGGACCGGAATGACGAGGGGAGCAGGCGGTATTAACTGGAAGACGGTTCTTCGGATGCTTTCTGCATGGGTTATTACGATTCCCTGCGCTGCGGTTGTATCGTGGGTAATCTATTTTGCGTCGAGTCATATATTCGGGTTCTGACATTCGCGTTCTGAGAGAAATCAGTTGACTATTTTTGTGATGGAGTGAACACCCGGATGGTTAGCAGTTCTCTATTATGAATCATATACAGCAGAAATTTTTATCAGGTCCTCGTAATGGGGAAGATTCTAATATTTTAATAACATAAATATCTGGTATAAGACGGAATGACATCCTGCCCGTAATAAAGGAATGATACGTATGCCTCAGCTAAACACCAGCCAATTCGAACCCTGCCAGTATGATGAAGATAACCCAAAAAAGATACTTGAAGCATTACTCATGGGGGTGCATCCGAAAACCGGTGAGAAACTTCATGATGATTCAGTATTCAATGAACCGGAGGTAATCCATACACTGCACACCGCACTTAAATTATTTGAAGAAAAAATCGGTGCCGAAAAAGCTTCCTCCCTCGGAAAATCAGAGATAGAAAGTGTTGTTAAGAACCCCCTTTCCGATGCAGAGATATCCAGGATAATTTGCCGTTATAATATGAGTGTTACAAAATTTATCCATAGGATTCAGGAAGTTTCAGAGAGTGATGCGGTATCAATATTAAACCCTGCTGTGTTTAACAGATGGCTTTTGGAGAATGGTCTTCTCTGTGAGAAAGAGAAGATGGGGAAAAAATGGAAATATCCCACAGAGAAAGGGGTGGGTATCGGGATTGTTGCAGAATCATCCAGAATTACCGGTTTTGAAATACCAGTCCCGCGGTTTTCCTCGGCAGCGCAGGAATATCTCCTCGAAAACCTTGACGAGATTATTAATTACCATATCCGGATTAAGACTGAAAATGATATGATGAAAGTTGAGACTGGCACAAATAAAACCGCGGATGGTTCAGATAAGACAAAAAAAGATAGGAAGGGTACAGCACGTGACAAAAGATCCCTGCAGACAGAACCATTCGAGGTAAATGAACAGCAGCTGAAGATGATTTTTTCGGAAGAACCAGTGGGTACCTTACAATTTGTCAGAAACATTAACGCCGTCATTCAGAACGAAAAGATGCGTATTCCCAGTGCAAATGAGATATTACAATGGCTGGAATGTATAGAGATGCTGAAATTTACAGATAAGGAGGGGGGAAGGAGAGCCCGCATCCCCACAGATGCCGGGAACACACAGGGAATTATCGTCGAATTGCGAACTGCAGATGATGGAACTGAATATCAGCAATGCCTCTATACTATAGATGCACAGAAGTTTCTGATGGACCACATGGAAGAAATTCTGGAAACAAGAGGGTAAGATACCTCGGAATCTGGTTTTTTCTTCTTCTTTGTTTTCGAGTGGGGATGTATTTGGATGTTTTTCATCGTACGGTTCCAGGGCAGCGTCTTAAAGAAATAATCTCCGGAATTCTCTTTCAAAGGATATATCAGAGCGGCCGCCAAATATCTAACCACAAATATGATACGATTCGCTGTTATTGGTCACAAGGCAGTGACAGAACCAACCTTCACCCTAAACGACATGCCGGGGGCCGCAGGGCGCATGGATATTATGTGCCGCTGCATCAACACCTCCTTCTTCTTAAGCCATGACATGAGGCGCAACGTCGAGTGTTTCCTCATCCTCAAAGGAGGGGAGACGGAAAAGACCCTGGTATTTTCAGGAGAGACCATCCGCTCCCTCAACCCGGATGAACGAAGCGCAGGCGCCATCATCAAAAAAGGACTCGGAACCGATGCAGGAGACACCTTCAAAAAAGCAGCAGACGGCATCCGTATCAGAGCAGGAGGGCTTAAAGAACTCCTCGCCGAATACCCGTTTGCCGTGCTTGATGAAAACGGAACCGACATCCGTGAGGCAGAATCGCTTCCGGAAAACTTCCTCCTAAGCGACCACATGAACTTCACCGAAGAGGAAGAGGAACTCATAAAAGACCTCCCGAGATACTCGGTAGGTCCCCGCGTTCTTCATGCAGACCACACCATAACTGTGCTCTTAAACGAATTTGACCGGAGAGAGGCCGGGCGGAAAGAAGCAGACCGGGTGGAAGCATGAGCGAAGATACTGCCATTCTGGAAAAAGTCCACCGTATCTTGGAGTACGGGGAAATCTGCGACCATTGCCTTGGAAGACTGTTTGCAAAGTCATCCTTCGGTCTTACCAACGAAGAACGCGGGAAAGCTCTCAGGATTGCCCACGCGCTTGCCTATAACATCCCGTTTAAGCCGTATGAGCACGGAAACTGCTGGGTCTGCGGCGACCTGTTTGACGAGATTCCGCGCTGGGCGGAAAAAGCGGCTGTGGCCTCTGCCGGAATCGAACATGAAACATTTGTCATCGGAACACGTGTTCCTCCCATGATGAGCGAATCAGAGGAGATGCTTTGGGGAGACATCGGGCTCGAACACCCGGAACCCTTAAAATCCGAGATGAACCGGGAGGTGGGAAAAGCGGTTTCTGCCATTAACGGAAAGAAGGGAGACCCGAAAAATCCGGATGTAACAATCGTCTTAAATATTGCAGACGACTGTACCGAGCTTCAGATATCATCCCTCTACTTTGCCGGACGGTATCTGAAATACCAGCGCGGCATCCTGCAGACACACTGGAACTGCAGGGCGTGCGGCGGGAAAGGCTGCGAAAAGTGCAACTTCACCGGAAAACAGTACCCGACATCAGTAGAAGAGGAGATTGCAAAAGTGCCGGTTGAGGTCTTCAAGGCAGAGGCGGGAGTTCTGCACGGTGCAGGCCGCGAAGACATTGACGCACGCTGTATCGGGACCGGAAGACCGTTTGTGATGGAGATGGTGAATCCGCGCGTACGGACTGCCGATTTAAAGGAACTGGAAGAATCCATCAATAAATCCGCGGGAAATGCGGTTGAAGTGCGGCTCGAAGGCTGGTCCGACAGGAAAACAGTAGAAATGCTTAAATCACACAAAGGGCATAAAACATACAGGATTCTGGTTTCAGTAGATGCCTTTATCTCTATGGAGAATGTCGAAAAAGCCGTTTCGGAGCTAAAAGGAGCCTGGATTAGCCAGCGCACCCCAAATCGCGTCTCTCACCGGAGAGCTGATCTGGTACGCAAACGTCAGGTTCAGGACATCAGTGTTCTCGGCATCGAAAACGGTCTCTACCGCCTTGAGGTGGTAGGCGACAGCGGGCTCTACATCAAAGAACTCATATCAGGAGACGAGGGACGAACTGTCCCGAGTCTTGCTGAAATCCTCGCCTCACCCGCAAAAGTCACAGAATTGGACGTTGTGCAGGTTGAAGGATTGTCAAATAACGGAGCGTGAAAACAATGGCACACCACAATGGTATCAAAAAAGGCACCAGATATAAGTTACAGAAAACCCTACGCACCCGCGGAATGCCGAATGTAACCAAGAGCATTCAGCACTTCGAGGTAGGACAGAAGGTCCACATCGTTCTGGACTCCAGTGTTCAGAAGGGACAGCCGCACCCGAGATTCCACGGAAAGACCGGAACAATTGTTGGTCAGCGCGGAAGAGCATGGCTTCTTGAGATTGCAGACGGCGGAATGACCAAGACCGTTATTGCAAGACCGCAGCACCTTTCTGCACAGAAATTTAAAAACTAACCCTCCCAAATACTTATTTTATCCATCTTTGGAGGCCCGTATGAAAGTTAAAAAAATAATTCAGGAAGATATGATGACGCTCCCCGAACTCCGGGATGAGCTTCTCACCATCCGCGACAAGAGAGGAGAAAATGCCGAGGACGCCGAAGGCGCTGACAGAGCACTCTCCTACGAACTGCGTAAAAGCATTGACCATGCGGACACGCTTGGAAAATGCAGTGTTGATACCGCAAAGGAACTCTTTGGTGAACTTTCCCAGCTTGAGAAGATGACGCCTGATATTGCCGCACGACTTGTCAATATCATGCCCGCATCCCGTGACGAAATCCGCGCCATTTACGCAAAAGAACGGTTTAATATGCTTCCCGAGGACATCGATGCAATTCTCGACATCCTCAAGAAATATGCCTGAGTAACCTATGCCCCCGAAAACAGAACGAAACGATAAGAAGGAAGTAGAGGCTGTCGTTTTAGATTATCTCAAGTGGGGATATGCAGATGATAAGCGGCCGCTGAATCAGCGTGAGCCGATCATTCTCGCTGTGGGTACAGACCAGTTTAAACTGCTCGAACTGATTGCCAAAAAGGACCGGCCGATTAATCTTCATGATATCGTTTACATCGGAGACGGTGAACGCAAAGATGTTGAGCGTGTCAAGCGCAGAATTTCGTACGAAGAGCTGACCCCCACGGCAAAAGGAGAGCTCGAAAGCTCCGTGGAAGAGATAATTGCAGCAAACGAGGCCAGATACATCGAGTTTTACAACACCTCGGTTCCGATGAGCCTGAAGATGCACATGCTAAATCTCCTCCCGGGATTCGGAAAAAAGACGCTTGCAGATACGCTTGCAGAGCGTCAGAAAAAGCCGTTTGAAAGCTTCGCAGACATTAAGGCCCGGGTAAAGACCCTGCAGAAACCGGAACGCTTTATCCGCGAACGTGTGCTTCTCGAGCTGGAAAATCCCGACGAGAAGTACCACGTCTTCACTTCCAAATAATCTTTTTTATGGGTGCATTTCGGGACCAGCATTTTTTAACGGATACGAATGCAGTAAACCGTATTGCAGATGCCATTCCCGTTGCAGGACGGACTGTTCTTGAAATAGGGCCGGGAGGAGGAGTCCTTACCGATGCTCTCCTGCGCCGAGGTGCCGTTGTTCATGCAGTGGAACTGGACAGCGCCCTTCTTCCCAACCTGAACCGGCGTTTTTCAAAAGAACTTGAAGAGGGAAAGCTCACCATCACATTAGGCGATGCCTCAAAGGTCCCCCTCCCGCCGTTTGAGCTCGTGGCTGCAAACCTCCCCTACTCCATCTCATCCAAAATCACCTTCCGCCTTTTATCTGTCGGATTCGAGCAGGCGGTGCTCATGTATCAGCTTGAGTTTGCAAAACGGATGGCAGCAGCGCCCGGCACAAGCGACTACGGAAGGCTTTCTGTTACGGTGCAGGCCTTAGCAGACGTGCAGATGATTTTAAAACTCCCGCCTCATGCCTTCTCCCCGGCACCTGATGTGTGGTCTGCGGTTGTGATTGTGACTCCGAAAACGCCGGAGACTCCAATCAGAGACAGAACAGTCTTTGAAAATCTCGTCCGCGAGCTCTTCTCACAGCGGAGAAAAACCATCTCAAACGCAATCAAAGGCTTAATCCCTATATACGGGAAAGAGGCAGTCTCCGCATTTGTATCCGCCCTCGATGCCGATTTGCTCAAAAAACGTCCGGAGGCCATCCCTGTGACAGGATTTATTGAACTCTCCAACACGCTCTGCAGCTATGTCGGAACTATCTGAACCGTTTGACCCGGAGCAGGTGTATCTCCCTGCAGAGGATACGTATCTTTTGCGCGATGCAGTCCTTTCTGTGGTGCGGCCAAAGGATTATGTGTTAGAGGTCGGAACCGGTTCGGGGGAGATTGCAGCATCCGCTGCAAAGGTTGCGGAACACACGTTTGCCTGCGAAATAAATCCGCATGCCGCATGCTATGCAAAGGAGGTAAACGGGGTTGATGTGGTGCGCTCTGACCTCTTTTCTGCCATCTCCGGGTCCTTTGACCTCATCTGTTTTAACGCTCCCTATCTTCCGACAACCCCTGAGGAGCGGATGCATGACTGGCTTGAGGCGGCCCTTGACGGCGGCCCCTCGGGACGCGATACAGTATACCGGTTTCTGGAGGAGGCACCAGGTCATCTGAAAGATGAGGGACAAATCCTTCTTTTAATCTCTTCGCTTACAGGAGTTGAAGAGGTTATATCCTTTGCAGAAGAGCACGGCTGCACGGCTGAAATCTTCAAAACGGAAACGGAAGAGGACGGGGAAGAGCTGGTTGTGCTGAAAATCTGCAAAGCAAAATAGAATCCTGATAAATAGGATACTGATGCGAGGGATGGGATTCGAACCCATGAACTCCTTGAGACCGCACCCTAAATGCGGCGCCGTTGACCGGGCTTGGCAACCCTCGCCTGATGCAGATTCTATATAGGTGCTCTGCGGGTAAATATGCTTGTATCGGTAAATTAGCTCAGGATTCCCGGGTACCTATTTGTATTTCCCTTCTTCACCCGTTACAATATCATAGACCGCATGCCATGAATCAGGCGAATAGGACCTGATATACCGCCCCGTGACCGAGGCCCCCGGGAATGCACGTGAGATATCTTCCAGATGTTCACCTTCCCGCTCAACAAGCGAATACAGGTGAATCCTGCAGTGCGGGGCTGCAAGTTTTGCCGCGGCCTCGAGAAATTCATATGCGGTGAAGGGGAGATTCATGATTATGCGGTCAAATTTTAAATCAGGGAGCATATTCGGGAGATTTATCGCATTTCCGCAGACCGGAACAACGTTTCTGATTTTATTTAACCTGAGGTTCTTTTGCATCAAATAAACTGCATTCGGGTTTAAATCGTTGGCAACCATCAGACTGCAGCGTCCGGAAAGACTCACAGCGAAGGGGCCGACCCCCGCAAACATGTCAAGGACACGCTCTCCACCTCGCATCTGGGATAAAAGCTCCCGCCGCTCGTTGGAAAGACGCGCCGAAAAGTATGCAAGTGAGAGGTCGATTACCATTTTCTTCCCGTATTCGGTGTAAACGGTCTCGGTTGTGTCGCATCCTGCAAGCACGGTAAAGCTCAGGGTACGAAACTCCCCTTCAACCGGGGATGTGGCATAGAGCACTGTGTGGACATTTGGTCTGTTTTTCAGAATCTTTTCCGCCTCTTCCATGTTATTTTCCTGAAGAATGACAAGACCTCCGACCTGCTCATGGCGTGCCAGGACTGCACGTTCCGGATTTTTGACAAACTCATGTAATTCTGCTCCGTTTGTCCCTTCCAGAACAGGGATAAACAGGAATCCGTTCTCCGAATACGGACGGAATCTTCCGTCATAGAGACCATCCGAGATGAGCTTTCGCCGAAGGGGTTCCGCACCGGAAAGAGGAACTTTAACCCCCCACTGCATCCCGCGTTCCGCATCGTTATGAGCGTTCATTGAGTGCCTCCCGGATGATTCCTGACAGTTCTTCTGCGGCTTTTTGTATGTCAGGAGCACTTACAACCGCGGAAATCACGGCAACCGAATCAAGACCCGCAGAAACCGCCTCTTTTACGTTACCGGTGTTCAGCCCGCCGATTCCGACAAGCGGCATATCAGGGAATGCGGCACGGATTTCACGCACAAGGGATAATCCGTGACCTTCGCCTGCATCTTTTTTGGAAAGTGTTGTGTAAACCGGGCTTACCGCCAGGTAATCCGCACCGTCTGCGACCGCTTTTTTCGCTTCCGGAAGGGACCCTACAGAGACGCCGATGATGAAATTGTCCCCGGAAAGCCTTCGAGCGTCCGCTGCGGGAAGGTCATCCTGCCCCAGATGCACGCCGTCTGCGCCCGCGGCGAGTGCGATGTCTGTCCGGTCATTTACGATGAATAATGCCTTATTTTTGCAAATCACTGCGATTTCCTTTGCATCCTGCAGGAATTTCGCAGATGATGCGGTTTTTTCACGAAGCTGAATAATCTCTGCCCCTCCTGCTACTGCCTCTTTTGCAATTTCCGCATGGTTTTTTCCGTGAGAGATGGTCTCATCGGTTACGACATACAGCCCGGAGATCATACCTTAACCTCCCGGATTTTCGCATATGTTTCGATATCTGCGGCAGTAAGGGAGAAAACCTCGTCAAAGAGCGCCTGTTTAAACGTTCCGGGCCCTTTGGCATAGAGGGAGGCCTTTTCTCCCGCAATTCCCAAGGCACAGTGTGAAAAGACCGCGGCATCAAACGGGGATGCGACAGCGGCGGCAGAGGCTGCGGTACTTCCTGCCATACACCCGGTCCCGCAGATTTTTCCCATCATGGGGATGCCGTTTGCAATTTCCACCGCGGATTTCCCGTCGGTTACAAGGTCCGCCGCCCCGCTTGCGGCAACTGCAGCCCCGCTTTCCAGCGCCAGTGCGGCACAAAGGGACAAATCCGCCGATTCATCCGATTCCACTCCGCGGACGCATGCATCTCTTCCCGTAAGGCTGTGAAGCTCCCCGGCATTCCCCCTGATAACAGAGAGCTGATACTTTTTCATAAACCCGCATACGGTTTCTCGTCGGAATGCCGACGCCCCGGCCCCCACCGGGTCCAGAACGATAGGAATCGCCGAATCTTCAGCTGAATCCGCCGCTGAATGCATAATTTCGATTTGTTTTGCATTTACAGTTCCGATATTGAGAAGGAGGGAATCGGCTCTCCCTGCCAGTTCTGCGGCATCATCCGGGTCATCCGACATAACAGGGGACGCGCCGAAACAGATTGTTATATTTGCACAGTCATTTACGGTAACCGTGTTCGTTATCTGGAGAACGAGCGGTTTTTTCTTCCTGACTGCATCCAGGACCTGGGAATATCTGTTCATATTAATATGAGTATATGTATGTTTCCGCATAACAAAAAGGTATTGAGGTGTCGGTGCAGGCTGGTATTTTCCGGCAAATACCGGGGTGTACTGTATGTATACATGCACGTATGCATCTATGTATACATCTATGCAGGGAGGATGCCGGACTGAAAAGCTATTAATCCTTTCAATATAAATAGAAGATAATCATGGATACTCCGATTGAACAACTCCGCAAAGGAACCATAAAACTTCATTCTCTCGAGTCAGAGATGGCGGCGGCTGATGCCGTATGCACACGGCGCCGTTTCATTGAGGAAGAGACAGGCGCTTCCCTTGAATATACCGGCCGCTACACCATCCCGGAAGAGTACGCCGTAAAACACAACATCGAAAATATGATAGGCTGCATCCAGATACCGGCAGGCGTCGCAGGCCCCTTAGCCGTAAAAGGAGAATATGC
>JAGHSU010000079.1 GCA_018065685.1 Candidatus Methanocorpusculum equi
TTTTGAAAATCAAGGACCAATTTTTGGATAGTTCTTGAAACAAAACATAATTTCGGATTTGATTGGTCAAAAACTTGTGAACTAATTTCGGGATACTACACCTTCAAAAGCATTTACTTCAATCTTACCATGAAAAGCATCTCCTGCATCGAGCAGAATAATTTCATCTCCTGCTGCGGTACGTTCCTCAATATAGGCCGCAAGACCGTCATAGCCGATGTTATCAGTCAGTTGTCCGTGAACATCATTTGTATGAATAATCACGGTGTCTGCCCCTGCAGGGACAGTTAACAGAATCATCACAAGAAACACTGAAAGTATCACTGTGAGGATAGTTGTTTTTCGCGGGTTCATAGTATCGTTATTAGATAAGGTGATACTATGATTTATTATTTGCCAATAGCATCAACTATGCAAAGAACAAACCGTATTCAGCACTATCCCTCACACTATCCCCTCATCTCAATTCAGATTCGGCGCCCGTTTTTCCAGAATCCGGTCAACTCCCTTTGACACAAAGTAGAACAGCACTTCAGCTGCAGCAATCACGATTGCAGCCTCCGCAAGCACCTCTAAGGGGAGCGGAGTAAGACCAAAGAGCACCGGAAGGAACAACACTGCCGCAACAAACCCGGCAATGCTAAAGAGATAGACAAACACACGGTACTTTGAAAACGGTGTACTGATACGGCGAAGAACCATAAATCCGACTGCAGCAAGGATAATCGTTGAAGCGGTCGATGTTATCTCGTACGGAATCTCAAAGATTCCCCCGATAACTGCCATTGCTCCGATGGAAAGAGAACTGGTAATTCCCGCAGGTAATGCCCTGAGTAAGACATTTTTCAGGAAGTGACCGTGAATCCGTGAATTATTCCATTCAAAGGCAAGAAGAAGGCCGGGAATTCCTATGGTAAACACACTGATGAGTGTAATCTGTGAGGACTGAAGCGGGAAGGAGAAGCTCAGGATAAGTGCAATGAGCGAGAGGATGAGCGAGAAGGTATTCTTTGAAAGGAACAGAATCGACGACCGCTGAAGGTTGTTGATGGCGCGCCGTCCTTCAAGTACCACCTCGGGCATGCGGGAGAACTCGGACTCGAGCAGAACCACCTGGGAGGCCTGGCACGCGGCATCGCTTCCGGAAGCCATAGCAATACTGCAGTCCGCATCCTTCATGGCGAGAATATCATTTACTCCGTCTCCGGTCATTGCAACCGTGTGCCCTGCAGCCTTTAATGCCAGAACGATCTTTCGTTTCTGTTCAGGTGTGACCCGTCCGAAGACTGTATATTTGGAAGCGGCATCCGCAATCGCCTCATCTGATGTGAGCGTTGTCGCATCGACATACATTTCCGCACCGGGAATTCCTGCTCTTCCTGCAACCTCCGATACTGTTAACGGGTTGTCGCCTGAGATGACTTTGACGGTCACTCCTTCCTCATGGAAGTACCGGAACGTTTCAACTGCATTCTCACGCAGGGCATTGTGCAGGGTAACTGCCGCAAGGGGGACACGTGTCTTCGGGGATGTACTGGATTCGGATGCCAGCACCAGAACACGCTCTCCTTTTTCCATGTACCTGCGGGCAGCAGAATTAAACCTGTCCTGCTCACCGGATTCGAGGATAAATTCAGGTGCTCCCAGATAGAGCGTCACGTCAGAATATCTGATTGCCCCGTACTTTACCGACGAGGAAAAGGGGATGACCTCAAGCGGGGCAGGGGCGGACAAAGCCTCTGCCGCCTCTTTGAAATGCTCCTTTATGGCCTTCATCGTGCCGTTGGTGTCGGTCGAGTCTCTTACATAGCGGACAAGTTCTTTCTCCGCATTGTCCGCGAGCGGGATGAGGTTTGCAAACTGCATCTCGGGCTGTGTTATCGTTCCCGTTTTATCAACACAGAGCACATCCACACGTGCGAGCGACTCGATGCTTTTCATCTCGTGCAGGAGGACTTTGCGTTTTGCAAGCCGGATGGTACCAACAGCGAGGACGACGGTCATAAGGAGATAGAGGCCTTCCGGAATCATCGCTGTGATTGCGCCTGCTGTTGAGAACACACTCTGCGCATACGTCTCTCCGGTTCTGAAAAATGCATTGAGGAAGAGGAGGACGCCCATCGGAACAATAATGATTCCAATCACTTTCAGAAGGGTGTTCACCGAGCGGGTCATCTCGGACTGCTCGGTCCGCTTCATCTTCTTTGCTTCGATGGAGAGTTTTGAGACATATGACTCTTTTCCGACCTTTTCAAGAACGGCACGGCAGGTTCCGGAGACGATGTAGCTTCCGGAGTAGAGGAAGTCTCCCAGATTCTTTCCGACCTCCCGTTCTTCACCGGTCAGGAGAGATTCATTTACAGAGGCGCTGCCTGATACAACCCGTGCATCCGCTGGGATGGTGTTTCCGGCGTTTAAGACGATGAGGTCATCTTTTACCAGATCAGGGGAGGAAATCGTCATCTCCGCACCGTCGCGGATGACCGTTGTCTTCGGGGCACTAATGAGGGTCATCTTTTCGAGGACATGTTTTGCCCGAAGCTCCTGGATGATGCCAATCAGGGTGTTTACGATGACGATGATAAGAAACGAAATCTGGGTTACAAAGGACCAGTCTTTCCCGTCGAATGCAGTGCAGACAAAGAGGGCGAGGACGACGAAGATGAGGTTAAAGTAGGTGAATATGTTGGTGAGGAAAATCTGAAGGACGCTTTTGCTTACTTTGATGTCAGTTGTGTTGGTAAGGCTGTTTTTTATCCGGTCACGGACTTCTGCGCCGGACAGGCCGCTTCCTGGGTTTGTCTTCGGGGTCTCTGTGGTCATGGCGTTCATAGGATTTGGTTAGATATTATTTGGCGTCTGAGGAAATAGGTTTGTCGGACTGTAACTGATGGTGCAGGTGCTCTTCGCGGTTCTATCCTCAGACACCCGCCCCTCAGTTACAACAACCGCGACAAACACCCGCTGGATGCTGCTGAATAGTTACAAACAAAAAAACAAAATAAGAAAAATAATAGATTTGGAGTGCTGTCTGCACTCCGGATACCAACCAGAGGATTACTCGAGGTAGTCCTTCGGAGTCGGGATCTCTTCCTTGAGTCCCTTTCTCTTACGGATTCCCTTGACAATCTCTGCGAGCATTCCCTGCGGAACCTGTGCAAATCCTGCAAATGCGGTGGACCACATTGCACGGCCTTCGGTTGCAGAGCGGATATCTCCTGCGAAACCGAAGAGTTCTGCAACAGGTGCGGTACCGTTAACCACAATCTGGTCGCCTTCGACATCAGTGGTGGAAAGCATTCCGCGTCTTCCCTGAATCTGGGAGATTGCAGCACCCATCTGATCCTGCGGAACAGTAATCTGGATGTTCTGCATCGGCTCTAAGAGGGTGTCTCCTGCCATTAAGAGTGCAGCTTTAATGCCTCCTCTGACTGCAGGGATAACCTGTCCCGGACCGCGGTGGATTGCATCTTCATGGAGCTTTACATCGTGGAGTTTGATTAAAACGTTCTGAACCTGCTCATCTGCGAGCGGTCCGCCGTCTAATGCCTCGTGGATACCGTCAATGATAAGTTCCATGGTTTCGTTTAAGTACTGAATACCTTTCGTACAGTCGAGGAACATGTTAGAACCGTAGATATCCTTCACACCCTTTGCCTCTTCCTTGTCGAGACCAAGACCAACGAGCACATCACGGCGTGCAACGTTATCCATGTTCATGGTAACTTCATTGTTCTGGATTGCATTGACAATTGCTTCCGGCATCGGCTCAACCGTCATGAAGAATCTGTTATGTCTGTTCGGGGACTTTCCTTCGACCGGGGTCGTAAGTGCCTGGGATACAGTCTCACGGTACACAACAATCGGTTCGGAGGTTACGATGTCGACACCCTTGTCTCTTTTAATACGTCCGGTGACGACCTCAAGGTGAAGTTCACCCATTCCTGCGATTAAGTGTTCACCGGTCTCTTCGTTGATGGTGACACGAACAGTCGGGTCTTCCTTTCCGACCTGGTGCAGAACCTCGATGAGTTTCGGAAGATCCTTGGTGTTCTTTGCTTCAACTGCAACGGTCATGACCGGCTCGGAGTAGTGGTGCAGAGACTCGAACGGAGTCACCTCCTTTAAGGAGGTAACAGTTGATCCGACGATTGCATCGCCAAGACCGGTGACGGCTGCGATGTTTCCTGCGACAACCTTGTCCACATCAACACGGGTCGGACCCATGAAGATACCGACCTGCTGAAGTCTGTTCGGCTTACCTGCAGTTCCGGAGACGAATAACTCCTGACCGCGGGTTAAGGTACCGGAGAATAAACGCCCCGTGGCGACTTCTCCTGCGTGCTTGTCGAAGGAGATATCGGTAACCATCATTGCAACAGGTCCATTCGGGTCGCATGCATACATTGCCTTTCCGACCTGGGACTCAACATCTCCGTGCCAGATGATGTGGCATCTGTTGCCCTGTGCCTGAAGCGGGTTTGGCAGGAACTCGACAATCATATCGAGAAGGACTGCGTGAAGCGGGGAGTTCTTCTTTAAGTACTCTTTGTCGCCTTCGTTACACTTGTCGATGATGGTCTGGAGAGTAACACCGGATTTTTTCATGTAGGGGATTGAGATTGCCCAGTTGTAGAGAGCG
>JAGHSU010000063.1 GCA_018065685.1 Candidatus Methanocorpusculum equi
CCTCAATATATTTCTCCTTTCAGCATCAATGTATAATTAATGGGAATATCTGCTGAAGACATAAAAAACCTTCATCCATATGAAATACGCATATTACATGCCATAGAACGCCTCATGAGGCACTCGCGCTGGGTCGCGGAAGACGAGCTGCGCGCGGCAGTTCACCTCTCTGAACCTGAATTAAAATACCGCGCAGGCTGCCTTATTGAAAAAGACATGATCCGCTCAGATTCCGTCCCTTACAAAGGATATTCCCTCATATTCGGCGGATATGACACACTGGCTCTCCTTTCCCTGTCCGCAAAAAAGACGGTGTCCGCACTCGGCTCCCATATCGCCGTCGGAAAGGAGTCTGAGATTTACGAGGCGCTCGGGTTCGGGATTGTCATATTGAAGTTCCATAAGGTGGGGCAGCGTTCATTCAACACCGTAAAAACAACCCGGGAATACATGGATGGCGGACACTGCCCGTGGATATTTGCCTCAGCAAAGTCTGCTAAACGTGAATACGAGGCACTAACCGCGCTGAACGGAAAAATAAACGTCCCGGTCCCGGTAGACATTGACCGCCACACCATCGTCATGTCACATATAGATGGAATTAACCTGAACCGCGCAAAACTTGAAGAGCCCGAAAAAACATGGAACGATATCATATCGCAGGTTAAAACCGCATATCAGGCAGGTTACATCCACGGAGACTTATCCGAGTATAATATCATGATATCCGGAGACAAAGTCTGGATTATCGACTGGCCGCAGTGGATGCACCCGGACCATGTAAATGCAGACCAGACCCTTTTCCATGACGTAGACACCGTTGCAGAGCATTTCAGAAAAAAATACCGCATCGAAATAAACAGTGAGGATGCAGTCTCTTTCGTAAAAATCCCATGAGCACCGTATTCGGTATTGATATCCGGAAAGGAAACATCAAAAGTACAACCGTACACCCGCGGTTCTCCTTAACAGAAGTTGAAGACGGAAGAATTGTCTCCGAAGAAAAGAGCATCTCTATCCCGCGTCTGTTCCGCCTCATGCGGCAGAAAAAACCTGCTGTGCTTGCCGTTGATTCCGTACAGGAAATAGCAGGAAACGATGCAGGGCTCTGGCGGTTTATGGCATCAATGCCTGCAGAAACTCCCCTTGTACAGGTAACTGGAGACGGTGTTACGATGGAGTCGCTTCCCGTTATCGCCGCACGATATAACCTGAAGTTTGACAAAACAAATCCTGCAGAGGAGGCGCGTGTATCTGCCCTGATTGCTTCATACGGCGGAGGATATGAAGTACTTGCATTCGAAGGGGTCACAACGGTTATTGTAAGCAGGGCACGTTCCCCGGGTCACGGCGGCTGGAGTCAGAACAGATATGTGAGAAAAATTCACGGCGGGGTGAGAACAAAGGCACGGGAGATTGAGGTAAAACTAAAAGAAGCAGGGCTTTCCTACACAACATCCGCAAAAGAAGCATTCGGCGGTGTAAGCAGAATCCTCTTTGAAGTAAAAGCAGAACGCGCAAAAGTACCAGTGGCCTCTGCAAGGTGCGGAGACATTCAGATACGCGTTATCCCGAAAAGACGGGATAAAATTCTCTACGTCCCAAGGGATGAGAAAAACCCTTATGTAATTGTCGGTGTTGACCCGGGAACAACCGTCGGTGTTGCGGTTCTGGGGCTTGACGGCACCCTGCTCCATCTTGAAAGCGTGCGGGCACAGTCTCCTGCCGAACTCATTTCCGTGATATCAGGCATTGGAATTCCAGTGCTTGTTGCAACCGACAAGGCAGAGATGCCTGCAGGTGTTGAAAAAATACGGCGGGTGTTTGGTGCAGTCGGATGGAACCCGAAAAAGGATGTCCAGATAAAAGAAAAGTATGCAGCGGCAAAGGAGTATACATTTGCTGACGACCATCAGCGTGACTCCCTCTCAGCTGCTCTGATGGCATACAAATCCTATCTTCCAAAGTTTGAAAACATCAGACGGCGCATCCCAAGGGGAGCTGATGTTAATGCTGTCTTTGCAGGAATCATTCGCGGAAAGACAATCGATGAAATCCTTGTACCAGACGAAAAAATACCGGAAACGGCCGAACCAGTGCCGCAAAACCCGCAGATATTCGATGAAAAGGATCTGGATATCCTCCGCCTTGAAGGAGAAGTGTTAAAACTGCGTAAACTTTCCACAGATTTATCTAAAGAACTTGAGGCAAAGGATACGGCACTCAGAAGCCTCCAGAAACGTGTATCACAGGACAGAAATGAGCAGCTCGCAGCTGTTCTCCTGTCTGAAGAGGTCACATCACGCGACCGTGAACTTGAGCAGACGAAAAAAGCCCTGAGAAAAGAAGAACGGCGCTGCAAAAACCTCCGTCTGCGTCTGGAGAGAATGAAACGCTACATTGCACTGACAGCAGGCGACGGAGCGCTTGCCTTAAAGGTGCTTCAGCAGTTCTCCCGTGATGAAATCCGGAGTATGGATGATGAGATGGGAATCACAGAGGATGACATCCTCTACATCCTAAAAATCGACGGATGGGGTAAAACGGCACTCCGCGACCTTGCGGAAGCTCATGTCCGTGCCGTCATATTCCCGAAACACACCTATGCAAAAGCCTGCAGTCAGCATTTAACAGATGCATTCCGCGAAATAAATCTCCCGGCACTTTCCGGAGCTGAATTATCCCCGCATGTCAGAGGAAAAATCGGCATAGTAGACGAAGAAGCATTCTACCGCGCAGAATCTGCATGGAAAAACACCCAGGACGCCTACCTGAAAGATAAGCAGACAAATGCGCTCAGCGGCATGGTATCCGAGTATCAGGTACAACGAAAACATGATGTCATGACAATGGGAATTGACCCTGCAACGTGGTCCTCTGAACCGGAAAATGCCGCAGTCCCTCTTAAAAAAACAGACATATCATCCGGAAAGATAAAAATACCAAAGACACCCGCGAAGGTCCCTGCACTCGTAACAGAGAATAAAGACACGGGAAAGACAACACTGCAGATAGAAAACAATATCCTGAAAGCGATACAGAGTGAAAACACCGGTTCCAAACAGGAACAATCTGAAGAAAGGGGGACTGCAACTCGGAACAGAGAGACTGCAGATAAACAAAGCGGCTGTGAGAAAAAAGACAAGGAATTAAAAACAGATATCATAACCACAGTACTGGACACCTACCGGAAGGAACGGCAAAAGGAGCTGATGCAGTAATGGATGACAGAGAACTCTTAAAAACCATACAACCCCTCATCGGAAAAACAGAAACCGCAGATGACTGTGCCGCATATCCGCTTCAAAACGATATGCTTCTCATATCGAGTACAGATATGCTCCATGAAACAACTGACTTTCCCAAAGGGATGTCTGAATATCAGATGGGGTGGATGAGTGTTGCAGTCTCACTATCCGACGTTGCATCCTCCGGAGCGAAACCGGTATCCGTCCTCGTTGCGGCAGGACTTGACAAACCTGAACGGTTAAAGCCGTTCATGGAAGGGGCATGCGCCTGTGCGGAAAGCTTCGGCGCAAAAGTATCAGGCGGAGATATTGACTCACATACTGAATTCACGGTTGTGACAACGGCATTCGGTGTCGTCGCAAAACAGAACTACTGCCCGCGGACCGGGGCAAAACCCGGAGATGTTATCTGTGTCAGCGGAATTCTCGGGCGCGCGCAGCGTGCTTTAGACGGAGATGACAGATATCTTCCATATCTTCTAACCCCTAAGCCGCAGGTGTCCCTCGGCGTCTCCCTCGCAGAACACGGGGCTACTGCTATGATGGATATCTCAGACGGACTGGCGTTATCTCTCTGGGATTTATCAGAGGCATCCGGTGTCGCACTCGAAATTGATTCCTCATCTCTTCCCCTCACGGGCGATGATGCGTATGCATTCGACTGCGGGGTTTTTGGCGGGGGGGACTTTGGTCTGCTCTTTACAATGCCGGAAAATCTTACTGATTTCAGATGCAGTGAATACACTATTATCGGAAGGGTGACGAAAGGTAAAGGTGTTTATTTTGGGGGAGCTGAGCTCGAAAGACGGGGATTTGTGCACAAATGGTGACAAAATGTCACCATTTTGTCACCGGTTTTTATTATAATTTTTCAGCGCATATAAATATGCATGAAGAAAAAAAAGGGAGACTGCCCCATATCCCGCATACAATGAAAAACGTGCAGGCCCGCTGGTGAAAACACCCCCTCCGGAAAATGCAATCGAAACCCGCTGGCTCATCCCGGGGATTGTCCGCATATCTATTGCTGAAGATGCCGCAGGACTTCTGTACATTGTATACGAACCGGAACTCACACCATTTTATCAAAACCTGCTCCGGCGCATATCATCCGAGGTTAGATGCCGCCTGAGAGACGACAGGGCAGAGACTATAGATGAGGCACTTGCCCTGTTCCTTTCAGAGGCAAAACATACGCTTCCTCCGCGCATAATCCATGCTTACCGCTATTATC
>JAGHSU010000026.1 GCA_018065685.1 Candidatus Methanocorpusculum equi
ATAGATGCAGTTGTCTGCGGTCATCACAAAATCCCTCAGTCGTATCGGTTTCATAAATGTATGAATAGAGATTGTGCGGAGATAACATTAATGTATCGGAGAAGACGTGTCGGAACGGCAGGGCGAAAGAGCTGTGTCAAAAGATTAATATCCTATAGAAACCAACATATAGTATAATCATATGCAGATTACCATCCTCTGTGACAATAACACACTGACATACGTCCCGGAATCATATCTGGGAGAGCCGGGTTTTTCTGTTCTCATCGAAGACGGCGTTGAGAGAATCCTTTTCGACTGCGGATACACCGATGTATTTTTGCGCAACGCAGAACACCTTGGAATCAGCTTTGACACGGTGACGAAAATCGCCTTTTCCCTTGGACACGACGATCTTACGGGAGGGCTGAAATATCTCCTTCCCCGCATCAGAAAGGGAACTGACCTGTATGCGCATCCGGAGACGTTTTGCGAAAAACTGCGGGGGACAGAATCTGTCGGTTCCGCATACCGGGGAGCTGACCTCTCTGAATTCTGCACCCTGCATCTCTCAAAGGGTCCGCAGAAGATCCCAGAGCATCTGACTCTTCTCGGGGAAATCCCCGCGCTCAATGATTTTGAGCCGCGGAAACAGTTTGACATGAAGCGCGGGGATGGAGGTGCCCTGGTACCTGATTTTGTTACGGAAGACACAGCGCTCGTGTACGAGAATGAGGAGTGGATTTTTATTATCACCGGATGCTCACATGCGGGTATCTGCAATATTGCAGAGTATGCAGCGCGTCTCTTTGGAAAACCGGTTCGCGGTATCCTTGGAGGTTTTCACATGAAGGATGCAGACGTGCGGACCGCAAAGACAATCGCATACTTTAAAGAGCACCGGATAACCGACATATACCCCTGTCACTGTGTTTCCTTCGCGGTAAAAGCAGCAATCGACCGTGTACTCCCTATCCATGAATGCGGAGCAGGGGTGAAGATTGTTGTGGAATGATGTTATGGAATAATACTGTAAACAATCCCGTGAGTGATGTGCTGCTGAATGATATGTTCAGGGGCATCTTTATCGGAAATGAAGACCAATATATCTGCAGGTATATCAGGATATGGACATGACAGAGAGTACACAGCAGTTATCAGGTGCTTCCTGCGGCAGAAAGGCATCGGTCCATTCGCTTCTTGTGATTGGTGCAGCTGTGCTGCTTTTAGGTCTTGTGACCGCCGTCTATCTGAACGCGGGATTTCTTGCGAACTGGATACGGGATGCCGTGGGTCTCTGGTTCAGCACTATCACCATTCTCCAGACGCTGATGCTTCTGGTAAACCTGGTAACAATCCCTCTCTGCAGCTGGCTGACACTGAAGTTCTCCGATTTTAAACTCTTTGTGACAGGATATGTCTTCTGTACTGCAGGAATTCTTGGCATGTTCTTTTTCCCGGGCATCGCAGGACTGGTTATTTTTTATGTCCTTCTCTTCGGATTCGGGAGTGCTGTCTGCGGCTATGCAATTGCATTAAGCGTGGTACTTCCGATCATCAATGAAAAACATGCAGGAATTGCCGCAGCAGCCCTTATTTCCTGCGGAAACATCATAAGTCTTATCCTTTTCCCGATTCTCCAGGGTGTGGAGACTGAGCTTCCCGCAGGACAGGTTTTTCTTATCCTCGGCATCATAGGTCTGTGCTTTCTCCCGCTCATCTATTATATTTTCAGGCGGAGAAAACAGGCAGCGGATGCGGTCATGGAACAGAAGAAAAATAAAGCAGCTCCTATTTCGTTCCGGTCTATTGCAAAAGAGATATTTACGAGCAGACGGTTTTACCTGCTGTGTCTTCTGAGTTTCACCTTCGGTCTCCTTGTAACAGCGCCGAGCGGAAACATGGTTCACACAAGCGAGGTCTATTACGGGCTGAGTGCCGGAGAAACGTCGCTTTTTCTCTCCCTCTACAGTCTTCTCTATGTGGTATTTGGAATCCTCGCCGGTATCTTTATTCTGAAGGTCAGATCCAAGATGCTCTATGCAGGAGTTCTCTTCGCTATTGTTGCCCTGCTGCATATCGGATATTTCTTTGACGAGCCGCTTGCTCTTGGCATGATAAATCTATTCATTATTGCAGCGTTCCTCGGGTGCATCAATCCTTCCATCTCGCTTATGACCCGTGAGTGGGTGGGCCCTGTCAAGTTTGCGACAGTGTACTGTCTTGTCTACATGATGCTTCGCTTAGGAGGAATTGCCACTATATTTCTTGGAGGTATCTGGTATGCGCAGTTCCGTGATTTCATGGTTCCCTTTACACTGGAAGAGATTCTCATAGCTGCAGCTGCCGTTCTGGCATTAATTGCCGCAGTCCGCGAAATCCGCAGGAAAAAAGCAGAAGCGGCGGGTCAAAAGGCGTGACCGGATTTGGAGAGCCGTATGAAAAGCGCATCTTTATCTCAGTGAAACATCTATATGTTATAGTCATCCGGGTTCCAAACAGGAGAGGACGCTGTGCATCATGACTGAAGCAGAAATGAGAGAGACAATACCGCGGCTTCCTGCAGAAAGCGGCATGAAAAAATCCGTACACTCGATACTTGTGATCGCTGCAGGAGTCCTGCTCTTAGGTTTACTTACCGCAGTCTATCTGAACGCAGGCTACATGGCGGACTGGATCCGGAGTCTCACCGGACTTGAGTACGGGACCATAACGATTCTTCAGACCGCAATGCTTGTGGTAAATCTTGTCACAATCCCGTTCTGCGGTGCGCTGACTCTGAAGATATCAGGATTCAAACTCTTTATCCTTGGATATTGTCTCTGTATTGCAGGAATATTCGGGATGCTCCTTATCCCGAATCTCGCAGGGCTTATCATCTGCTATGTCATTCTTTTCGGGTTCGGGAGTGCGATTGCAGGCTATGCTATCGTCTTAAGCGTCATCCTCCCGGTAATCAGCGAAAAACACGCAGGAATTGCCGCAGCAGCCCTCATCTCCTGCGGAAACTGTATTAGTCTTATCTTATTCCCCATTCTGCAGGCTATAGACCAGACAACCCCCGGCGGCCTTGTCTTTTTAATTCTGGGTGTTCTCGGGCTGTGTTTTCTTCCGCTCTTCTTCTATATCTTGTGGCGGAAAAAGAGAGCCGAATCCGATGCTTCCCTGAAAACCGCGGAGGAAAAACCAAAAACAGAATCGTTTTCTCTTCGTTCGATTGCAAAGGAGATATTTACGAGCAGACGGTTTTACCTCCTGTGTCTCCTCGGATTTGCCTTTGGAGCGCTTGCTACATCTCCAAGCGGAAATCTCATCCACATACTGGAGTCTGATTACAGCATTAGTGCTGTTGATGCCTCTCTTTGCCTTTCCATGTATAGTCTCCTCTACGTTGTATCGGGTGTTATTCTTGGAATATTTATGTCAAAGATCAAATCCAATATGCTCTATGCAGGTGTTATTTTTGCCGTAACCGCGTGTCTTCATTTCCTCTGTTTCGGTTTTTATATGCCGCTTGCAGCAACAGTCACGCTGACTTTCATATTCGGATTTATGATGGGTGCGGTAAGCCCGTCCATCTCTCTTCTTACCCGTGAATGGATTGGGGCTGCAAAATTTGCCGCGGTATACAGTATCGTCTATCTGATGCTCCGTCTTGGAGGGATTGTCAGCACTTTTATCGGCGGCATGGATTATGCACTTGACCCGACATACATGTATCTTACGCTCTTTTGTTTTTCACAGGGGATTGCTGTCATTGCCGCAGTCTTTGCCCTTGTCGCCGGTATCAGAGAGGTTCTCCGGCGCAAGAGGGCTCTCTCCGGACTCACTGAATAAAACCGGATGGAAGAATAAAAATAAAAATAAAAATTGTAGTATCCCGAAATTAGTTCACAAGTTTTTGACCA
>JAGHSU010000042.1 GCA_018065685.1 Candidatus Methanocorpusculum equi
TCCATCAGTATCAATGATATCGGACTCATCTTCATTTCCGATAACAAAGGGGGAAACCGTTGTTTTCAGATCAAGGATCTGCACGCCTCTATTCCGAAGCGTTTCCGCAACAGTGGTTTTTCCGCATCCTGGTGTTCCTGTAATTCCTGTCAGCATATCAGTAATACTCTTTTCCGATTAGGAACCGGTACAGCACCATGTATTTGAACGCGGAGCGCGGGAATTCCGATTCAACTTCATAGTAGGTCCCGTCTTTCAGTGAGAAGAGAATCTTCATCTGAAGGGAGAACGCAAAACCTGCGATTTCGCTGAACGGGAATACAAATGTCTGTTCAGGGGAGTGGAACTCGAATCTGTCTTTGTAAATCCCAAATGTTCCTTTTCCCATGCAGTCAACACTTTTAAGCGCGCTGATTTTGTTTAATATCTGGTGGTCATCTGATTCAACCGGTTTGTCATCAGGGTAGGTGAGGAACTCCGGGACTTTGCTCTTCAGATAGTCACGCTGCCAGTGATCCCAGGATGCGAGGTTGTCAATGATAAGTTCTCCTCCGTCAACCGGTTCAAAGAGGCCATATTCATTAAATCTGACTGTGTAACCGCATTCGCAGGAGAGTTTATCGTCTTTGCTGGTCAGTTTTCCTACAGCGTGGCACTTCGGGCAGACGTAAAGGGTTGTTTCAAGATTTTCTGCAAGGACAGGGCCGGTATACGGTGTCGGGTTTTTCTTCTGGTCCTCGAAGGTGTTGACATACATGTCCTCATTGATGATTTTGTTGATTTCGTCAACACTCATCTTCTGCAGCTCTTCAGCACGGTATTCGCGGACGAACTCCCCCCACATCTTTCCTTTTCTCGGGTGTTTTCCCCAGCGCGGTCTTCTAAGGTATCCTCCGTGAATCCGGTAGGTTACAAGTCCTGCGCCGAGCTCTGCACATTCTTTGACCAGTTTTCCGGTCGCGGGAGAGATGAACGCTGATTCACCGTTGATTGAACGTGTTCCCTCAGGACTCATCCACACGTTTCCTCCTGCTTTTAAGACCTCTTTCATCTCTGAAATCATGTCATCTGCGGGAGCTCCCTTCTTTCTGATGACAAGACCGTCAAGGCAGAGGACAAAGCGTCGCAGAAATTTATTTCTGAATAAATGTTCCCCTGCGACGAAGTACATCTGTTTTTTTAAGGGGATGCCTACTAGCAGAAAATCCCAGAGGGTTGTGTGGTTTGATATGGCAAGGTAGGGTGCGTGTGTCTTCGGTACTTTGTCCCAGGTATAATGCAGTCCGAACCGTACGTACGGTCTGACAAAGAAGATAACAACTGCATAGGTTATCCTGTACCATCTGATAAGGGCACGTGATACCATAATGTTTATCATATTTGTTGCAAAGGGAGATAAAGATAGAGGGAATGAGCAGGGAGTCTATGAGCTGCTTTATATCCTAATCTGAATCTCGTGAATAAGCTCCCAAAATCGCTTACAAAACACAAAAACGGGCCCGGAGGGATTTGAACCCCCGACGTTCGGATTAAGAGTCCGACGCTATGCCTGACCAAGCCACGGGCCCAGTTAAAACTTGACATTACATGTAGGTGTCGTAAATATTTATACTTTACTAAACTATCTCGCCTTAGTCGGTCACAAGAAGTCCTTTTATACTGCACCATATCAAACACGTAAGTATGGTAAAAAAGAAAGTGGGACAGACAGAACTTGAGGCGGTGCCGAAACCTGCTGCGAAAAAGGAGGCAGCTGCTGCTCCGGTGAAAGTAGCCGAAACTCCGGCAGAATCCCCTAATAAAAAAATAAAATACATAATATTCGGCTGTGGAAGCCTTGGTTACAACATCCTCGAAGAACTCCATGAAGATGATGAAAATGTTCTTCTCATTGATATAGACGAAAAACGTCTGCAGGATCTTCGCGACCACAGACACCAGGTGATGGCAGGAGATATGCTCTCGGATGAACTCTACACGAAAATCCCTGAGCCGGAAGCGGCATTTGTTGTATCCGCAAGTAAGGAGGTAAACCTTTCCGCGGTGGTGAACCTGCACAATAAATTCCCGCAGTGTAACATCGTTGCACGCTCAACCGATCCTTTTTCAACCGAAGAACTGGCAGACAACGGGGCGGATGTTGCACTCTACCCCCAGACCGTCTTTGCCCGTTCCGCATTAAATCACATGGAGGTTCTGCGGGCAACAAGAAGCGCACAAAAGCTTCATAACCAGCTTAGTTCATGGGAAGGAGCCCTTGGAATAATCACCCACAAAAACCCGGATCCTGATGCAATCTCCTCTGCCATGGCACTCACGGCAATCGCAGAGGATGCCGCCGCGGGAAAACTAAAATGCAGGATTCTCTACGAAGGAAACATCGGTCATCAGGAAAACCGTGCATTCGTAAATCTTTTTGAAATCAAAATGGAACGGCTCACACCTGAAATCCTAGCCGAGTGCAGCCATCTGGCGCTCGTTGACTGCGGCGGTCCCGGAATAAACAATGACCTTCCGGCAGATACTCCGGTAGAGATCATTATTGATCACCACAGTCAGGAAGGAGTTGTACGTAAGATAACTCCGGAATTTGTTGACATAAGAGAAGAGGCCGGAGCACCTGCCTCGATTCTTACCCAGTACATACAGGAGCTTTACATCACAATAAGCACCAAAGTTGCAACCGCACTCTTTTACGGAATCCGTTCTGATACAAAAGATTTCCAGAGAAATATTTATCCGCAGGATATGCACAATGCTGCATATCTGCTTCCCTTTACCGACAAGGCACTTCTCGAAGTGGTCATGACGCCGTCCATGTCAAAGGAAACACTTGACATTATGGGAAGAGCAATTCAGAACAGTGTCATAAAACAGGGGTATCTGGGTTCAAACGTGGGTTACATACGAAACCGTGATGCCCTTCCGCAGGCAGCGGAGATGCTCCTTAATCTTGAGGGGGTAAATACAGCATTTGTGTATGGTATCACTGATACGGCTATCGTCTGTTCCGGAAGAAACCGCGATGTAAGACTGCACTTAGGAGATGTGATGAAAGAGGCCCTCTCTTCCATTCCCGGGGCATCGGCAGGCGGGCATGCAACAATGGCGGCACTCTCTATCCCCCTTTCCACCTTTTCTCTCGCAAAAGACAAAGAAAAGCTGCTTGATATGGTTATTGAGCCGATTATGAAAAACATAATGAGGCTTCTTGGTCTAACAAAAGATGATGGGGAAAACGAATCGCAGAAAGAGACACGTGTATGAAGTTTGATGTCTGGGAGCCGTATTATATCAGAATCCTGGACTACTTCGGATTTTCACGTGAGGGTGATGAGCGCGCAGCAGAACTTCTTTCCACTCTCTTAACGCGTGATGATTTACCCCTCCTGAAAGAACGCATCGCAGGAAAACATATTGTCGCTGCAGGAAACGCTCCCTGTCTTGCGGAGGATGCAAAAAAAACCGATTTTACCGGGTACACCATAATTGCAGCAGATGCTGCAGCCAGGACACTTGCAAACTGCGGAATCATCCCCGATATCGTTTTTACCGACCTTGACGGATTAGACGATGATGTTCTGGAACTGAACAAAAAAGGAACACTTCTCGCTGTCCACGCACACGGAGACAATATCCCTCTTCTGAAATCATGGGTTCCGAAGATAGAAGGCCCTGTCATCGGGACGACACAGTCTGCCCCGTTCAGAAACATCTATAATTTCGGAGGATTCTCGGATGGAGACCGCTGTGTGTTTGCTGCATATGAGTTAGGTGCGGCTGACGTTTGTCTGATCGGGTTCGATCTTGATGACAAATCGGTTGGTCCGGTAAAGCATGGAAAACTGCAGATTGCCAGAAAGCTTCTGCACCTTGCAGGCCATGATATCTGATACAGTCATCATTGACGGATATGTGGATGAACCCGCATGTCTCGGAGTCCCCCCGTACATATCCCCGTATATCAGAACGGTTGCCGGTGTTTTGAAAACCGCGGGGAAAAACCCTGCGTATTTTACCATTGACCAGCTGCGAAAAGACCCGTTTACAACCGCAAAGCTGAGAAATGCATCTCTTATCGTTATGGTTGCAGGAACTACGGTTCCCGGAAAATATTTAGCGGGAACTCCTGCAGCACTTACTGAAATACAGCAGCTTGGTGCATCATTTTCCGGTAAAACAACAGCATTTCTCGGAGGTCCTGTTTCATTCGGATACTCAGACCAAGGAGGGAAAAAGGCTGAAACAGTCACGTCAGCAGGATGGAACGGAGTCCTTGAGGGAGACCCTGCGGCAGCTCTCTCCTCCTGGCTATCGGGCGGGGAGGCGAAAGGAATGCTTTCATACAGCGACTATGACACTTTTGCAAAAGCAGGTGCGGATATTATACAGCAGCATCCCTTTTATCCGAATGTCATGCTCGAACTGGAAACTGCCAAAGGCTGCTCACGCAGTATAACAGGCGGCTGTGCGTTTTGTACCGAGCCGTTTTACGGACTTCCAAGGCACCGGGAACTTTCCGGAATCTTTTCCGAGGTTGAAGCCCTCTATCGTGCGGGTGCACGCCACTTCCGCCTTGGAAGACAGCCTGACCTGTTAACATACGGGGTGTCAGGCGCGGAGTTTCCAAAACCGGATGCTGACAAACTGCGGAAACTGTTTTCCGGTATCAGAGGAGCTGCACCGGAATTAAAGACACTTCACATCGATAACGTAAATCCGGGGACGATTGCCCATCATGAAGATGCTGCCCGTGATGCTTTGTGTGCCGTAATCGAGGGGCATACGGCAGGAGATACCGCGGCATTCGGTGTGGAATCTGCAGACCCTGCAGTAATAGCAGCAAACAATCTGAAGGGCACAGCAGATGAGATATTCCGTGCAGTTGAAATTGTAAATGAAGTAGGAGCCGTCCGCAGAAACGGTATCCCTGAGCTTCTGCCCGGTCTGAATTTTATCGCAGGACTTGCCGGGGAAACGCCTGAAACCTTTACCATAAACAGAGCATTTCTACAGCGGATTGCCGATGCGGGGCTTCTTGTCCGGAGAGTCAATATCAGACAGCTGATGCCTTTTGAAGGAACACGCGCATATACGAACAACACAATCGGAAAACATGATAAGGAGTTTCATGCCTTCAAAAATGAGGTCCGGGAGAAGTTTGACATCCCCATGATGGAGAGGGTGTTCCCCGTCGGCACAGTCTTTGACGATGTCTTAATCGAGGTTTCCGGTCCTGTTTCGTTCGGAAGACAGATGGGAACATACCCTGTTCTCATCGGTATTCCTGAAAAGCTCCCCGCAGGTGCTGTTGTAAAGGCTTTCGTTGTGTCGTACGGGGCACGGTCTCTTACCGCACTGACATACCCGGTACGGGTTAATCATCTCCCGATTTCAGCCCTGAAATGGATTCCGGGGATTTCAGCAAAAGCGGCTGCAAAAGTTGTTTCAAAAATGCCGTTTAAAAATGCGGATGAGTTTTGCAGGGTCGTACCGTCTGCAAAGGAGATTGCGCCGCTTCTGGATTATTCCTGACTCCAAAAGCCGTCATTTGCAGACGCTTATATTTCATTCATTCAAAGGATGATAAGCGCATCTGATGCGTTTTTTCAAGTGACAAATACGGGAGTGCACGTCTTAGGACAACCCCGCAGCGCTTCAGGGCTGCAGTTGTTCTGATATTTCCTGTTTTTCGTTCGAATATGATTCTGTTGGCAGTTACAACACCGATTCCCGGAACTCTCAGCAGCTCATCGAAGGTCGCTTCTGCGAGATTTACCTGAGGCAGTGTTTTTGCGAGAAGGAGTTTCGGGTCGGTGTTTATCAGCATCCCGTCTTCGTCAAAAACAGGTGCGGTCTCTTTTCTGGTGTAACCGTACAAACGAAGTAATGCATCGACCTGGTACCAGCGGTTTGCGCGCCATAACGGGGTGTTTTCATGTGATTCGAGCGGGGTATGCGAAAGTGCACTGAATGCCGAATAATAAACGCGTGCCGGCCGGTATTTTTCATAACTGGTCATCACGGTCTGGAAAATATCTGCATCGGTTTCATCCGCAGCACCTACCACAAACTGTGTGGAGTGTTTATAGGGCATAATCTCCGATAGCCATTTGTGGCGGGTTAACAGATCGGATTTGAAATTCTTTACCGTGGCAAGTTCAGCTAAATGTGAGGCATCCGGGGCTTCGAGATTTATGCTCAGGCGGGTTGCATAGCGTGCGAGTTCTTCGATATCCGAGCGTTCCGCTCCCGGTAGAACCTTAAGATGCAGATATCCGGTAAATCCTGCCTTTCGGATGAGCCGTGCGGTTTCTGTAATCCGCTCCATTCCCAAATCAGTGTCTCCTCTGGGAATCCCTGTGCTGAGAAGGAGCCCTCCGACTTTCCCCTCCCGGTGCAGTTCAAGAAAACCGTGAGCTGCTTCTTCCGGGGTGAAACTTATCCCCTTATGCTTTGTACAGATTTCACAGTAAGCACAGTCAAATGAACACGTCCCTTCAAGAAGGAGTTTAAGAATCGTACACTGTGATGAAGAGTGCCCGCTTCTTCCTGTCTGGTCAAAAAACGGGGATTTTACCGCCCTTTCTATCTTCTGCGTAAGTTCTGACATGTTTTACTCCATAACTCACTGTTATAAACAGACGGGCGGATTCCTGTACATGGTAAGTTCTCCCGTCTCAATTTCTCCTTATGCGTGTGCCGATTCTGCTGCCGTGAATAAAATTACAATGTTTTCGTGTTGTTCGGCTGACAGTACATCCTGTCTGATAATATTTACCAGAGATTCTGTTCTTCTGAGATTGAATATTTCCATAATTTTTCTCTTTTAGATTGTTGTTTTGTCGGTTGTTCAGATGTTTACTTTTTTTATGCTGTAATCAGCAGATGATATACGTCTCCTTCCTGACAGGTGCCTTGGTTGCGGAAAGGGCAGTTCCGGTGTGCATACACACCTTGGAGAGCTGGTTTCTTCTTATGACAGACGGGTATGCCGCGGCACGTTCTGCGATTGAGGAAAGAGCGGCAGATGCATTCTTTTCTGTAAACTCGGACTGGACTAATTTCACAACTTCATTAATGTAGGTCATAGTTGTTCTGAATACCAACTCGACTCCTGGATATATAAATACCAGACCGCGCGGTGCGGAAGTGTCTCCATTTCAGAAGGACGATAAAAATTAATTTGATTTTTTAAGTCTATTCAGAAAACAAACCCTGATATATCCTTATTTTCACTTCCGCGAATTTTAAAACTTATATTTAAATATAATTATTTTATTTCCTGAAACAGACCATTATCTATCTTTGCTGTCCCGGCCTTTCACCCTGTACACACCTGCTGTGTCACAGACAAAAAATCCCTCTTTTTCCATCGTCTCAAGAATGTTTTTCACTGCCTCCTCACCCACCAAAGCAGTGGCAACGGATGCTGCATCCGCTTCCTTTACTTCAAGCATCTTTTTTAATACGTTTCCGCGAAGCTGCCGGTTTGACCCCTCAAATGCAGACTGCTTCACATACTGTCTGCTTTTCCTGTTTGGGTTTTCAACGCTTTGTTTCATGGCTGACCCGATATCCATCAGCGCCCAGTACCATTCACGCGGGTTTTCCGGAAGAGCAGCTTTTACAAGCGGGAATATTTCGGAATCATCAACCTCACTTCGTCCGCGGAAAAAACAGTGAATAAATATCCGTCGGATGTTTGTTTCAATGAACACCACCGGCTGATTAAAGGCAAATGCCGCAATTGAACAGGAGGTTGCAGGACCAAGACCCGGGAGTTTTATCAGTTCATCCGGTGTCTTTGGAAAAACACCGCTGTATTCGTTTACGATGATTCTGCATAATTTCTGAAGGGATAATGCGCGTCTGTTGTATCCCATTCCCTGCCACGCGGAAAGAACATCCGCTTCAGATGCGCGTGCCAGTGCTTCTGCCGTCGGAAACAGACTGATAAACTTCGGATAGACTGTTTCAACACGTGAGACCTGTGTCTGCTGAAGCATAATCTCTGAAACGGTGATAAGATACGGGTCTTTAGTGTGACGCCATATCATATCATGTCTTCCAAATTCATGATAATACGAAAACACAAACCCGCGGAACTGCTGCAGTATTGTATCGCTGACGTATCCGTTTTTTACCTGTGCTGAAAAATCAGGGAGGGAAAGTGTCATGAGAGCTTTCCTTTCAGCAGAGCGGGTCGTCTGCTACCAGTTTGTTTATCAGAATCTCGGCAATATCAATACTGTACTCCCCGATTCTGTGAATACTCTGTACAATCTGGGTGACTGCAACAGTTTCATCCGCATTCATTTTTCCTATCATCTCGCTGACAGAATGAAGCAGCGTTTCCAGAGAGGCCGCCTCATCAATGATATTGTTTGCTCCGGATATGCTTCCGGAATAAATTTCCTGAACAACGGTATTGAAAATCTGGAGAACACGTTCTCCTGTTTTTGTGAGGCGG
>JAGHSU010000142.1 GCA_018065685.1 Candidatus Methanocorpusculum equi
GTTATAATTCGTTATATTCATATTGATTAATCATGATAAATATAGGTGTTATGAGAGAACTTCGAATCCATGGAAGAGGAGGCCAGGGGTCTGTCACGGCTGCCGAGTTAATCGCAACCGCCGCATTCACCGCAGGCGTCTATTCCCAGGCATTTCCCGCGTTTGGTGTGGAACGCAGAGGTGCACCGGTTCAGGCATTCATCAGATTCAGCGATCAGAAAATCCGTCTGAGAAGCCAGGTCTATGAACCAGACTATGTCATTGTGCAGGACAGCACCTTAATCCGTGATGTCAACGTCTTCGCAGGAATGAAAGCGGGAGGCATCGCCTTAATCAATACCGAAAAGAAAGCCGACTATGCAGTCCCCGAAGGGGTAAAAATCATCACATTCGATGCGACAAAGATTGCCATCGAAGAGATCGGGCTTCCGATTACAAACACCACCTTAATGGGAGCATTCGCAGCAGCATCCGGCGAAATCACCCTCGACGCCTTAAAAGGGGCAATCGAGGACAGATTCCCCGGAAAACTCGCCGCAACCAACTTCGCCGCGGCAAAACGCGCCTATGAAATGATTAAAGGAGGAAACTACTGATGCCGCTTGGAATAGGATGTACGGCAAAACCGGGAAAGAGCCGGAACAACAAAACCGGTTCCTGGCGTGTCTACTACCCGGTAATGGACAATGCAAAGTGTACCGGATGCGGAACCTGTCAGTTAATCTGCCCCGAAGGGTGTATTACAGGAAGCGGAAAGACACTTCAGATAGACCTTGACTTCTGCAAAGGATGCGGTCTCTGTGCCGAAGAATGCCCGGACAAAGCAAAGGCAATATCAATGCATCTGGAGGATAAATAAATGACAATGCAAATTATGGAAGGATCCATGGCCGTTGCGGAAACAGTAAAGTTATGCCGCCCGCAGGTCATCTCCGCATACCCGATTACCCCGCAGACACATATTGTGGAAGATCTCGCATCCATCATCGCCGACGGAAAACTCGATGCAGAATATATCTGCGTGGAGTCCGAGTTCTCCGCACTCTCCGCCTGTGTCGGAGCATCAGCTGCAGGAAGCCGTGTCTACTCGGCAACCACCTCCCAGGGACTTGCCCTCATGGGAGAGGTTGTCTTCAACGCAGCAGGCATGCGCCTTCCGATTATCATGGGAATTGCAAACCGTGCGATTTCCGCACCGCTTTCCATCTGGAACGACCAGCAGGACTCCATCATGATGAGAGATGCAGGCTGGATTCAGGTCTACGCGGAAGACAACCAGGAAGCTCTTGACCTTCATATATTATCCTACAAAGTCTGTGAAGACCATGACATTCTGCTCCCGGCCTTTGTCTGTTTCGACGGATTCATCTTATCCCACGTCTATGAGCCGGTCGACATCCCCGACCAGAAGGATGTTGACAGATTCTTAGGGCCGTTTACCCCGTACCAGAGACTCGACTGCAAAGACCCGATCTCCTTTGGAATGTACGCAACACCCGAGTACTACCTCGAGTTCCGCTACGAACACGATGAGGCGGTCAAACGGGCAGGAGAAGCATTCAAAAAGCATGCAAAGGAGTTTGCAAAGATTTTCGGACGCGACTACTCCGAGCTTGTAACCAAATACAGAATGGAGGATGCGGAAACCGTGATTGTCGCGATGGGTTCCATCTGCGGCACTATCAAAGACGCCATCGACGAGATGCGGGCGGCAGGACAGAAGGTAGGTCTTTTAGGCATCAGAATGTTCCGTCCGTTCCCGTCTGCAGACATCCGCGCAGCACTCTCCAATGCAAAGCGCGTTGCAGTCCTTGATAAAAACATCAGTCTCGGTGCAAAAGGAGCTGCTGCCCTCGAGATTAAGGATGCCTGCTACGGCATGAACATCCCGATCTTAGACTACATCATCGGTCTTGGCGGCCGTGATGTAAAGATCTCAGACATCAAAGAGGTTGTAAAACTCTGCGAGGCCGGAAAAGGCGACATGTTCTACGGACTGCGGCAGGAGGTGCTGTAAAATGGTTGACAAATCCCTTGAACTGTTCGACTGCGGACATCGTGCATGCGGCGGCTGCGGAGCGTCCGCTGCTGTCAGAATGATTTTAAAAGGCGCCGGAGAGAACACGATTGTGGTATCTCCTACCGGATGCCTCGAGGTCTTCTCCACACCGTATCCGGAAACCTCGTGGAAGACGCCGTGGATTCACTCTCTCTTTGAAAACGCATCGGCAGTCGCATCAGGTATTGAAGCCGCTCTGAAAAAACAGGGAAGACTCGGGGATGAGAAGGTTCTTGTCATCGGAGGCGACGGTGCAACCCTTGATATCGGAACACTTTGTATCTCCGGCGCGTTTGAACGCGGACACGACTTTACCTATGTGTGCTACGACAATGAAGCATACATGAATACCGGTATCCAGCGCTCGGGGGCTACCCCCTATGATGCAGATACGACAACCACACCTGCCGGTGTCCGCTCGATGGGTAACAGCCGCCCGAAGAAAGATCTTCCGCAGATTCTTGTGGCCCACGGCTCTCCCTATGTTGCAACGGCCACCATGGCATACCCGATGGATCTGATGAAAAAGGTCGAGCGGGCAATGAATACCAAAGGTCCCTGCTACCTGCAGGTCCACGCCCCCTGCTGTACCGGATGGGGCTTTGACAGCGCAAAGACGATGGAAATCGGGCGCATGGCTGTCGCCTGCGGTCTCTGGGTCAACTATGAGATGGTAAACGGCAAACTTGAGTCAGTGAAAAAGGTCAAGCGTGTTCCGGTCGATTCCTATCTCCAGGCACAGAAGCGTTTCCGCCACCTGTTTAAGCCGACGAGAAACGAGGAAGAGATTGCAAAGATTCAGGCAATCGCCGATGCCAATGCCGAGAAGTACGGCATTGACTTATAATTTTTTTGGCCTCCGCCGCAGTTCAGGCAGGCCTCAGCACTGCCGGTTCCAAACTGTATGCCAGAGCAGGGGATTTCCATGACAGCAGTATTTCAGAGACTGATAACTCCTGTCTCAATCGTTTTCTCCTGCCATTCGATATTTTCTCTCAGACCCACCGAATACTTTATTATGATAAAGTGCTAATATAATATCACAACAATACACCGCAGGTAATTAATCTATGGATGAAACACTGTTAAGCGAAGAAAAAACCATTCTGAAACTCCGCACTCTCTACCGGAAATACGGCTACCAGCCGTACAAAATGAACCGGTTTGAAGAGTACGACCTCTATGTAAGGAACAAAGACTTTCTGGTATCGGACAACATCATCACCTTTACCGACACCGATGGAAAACTGATGGCCTTAAAACCCGACGTCACGTTATCCATCGTAAAAAACAGCAAAGATGTCAAAGGAACCGTCCAGAAACTCTGCTACAACGAATACGTCTGCAGAACCTCCGCTCCCGGAAAACCCTTCAGGGAAATTATGCAGGCGGGACTTGAATGTATCGGCGACATCGACGACTACTGCCGCTATGAAGTCCTGCTGCTGGCATCTGAAAGTCTGAAACAGATTGCAGATACTGCTGTCCTTGCAGTCTCCCATCTTGGAATTATTACCGGCGTCCTGGACTCGCTTCATGTTTCATCCGCGGCATACGGGCGCCTCATACAGTGTATCAGGGCAAAGAACCTGCATGAGGCAGCCTCCGTCTGCAAAGAAGAAGGGGTAAGTGATGAAAACTTTGCTCTCCTCTCCTCCCTCATGTCCGCCTCGGGAACACCGGGTGAGGTCATCCCCGTCCTGAAAACACTATTCCCCAAAAACAGCGATATTGAGGCACTGGAGCGTATTATCTCCCTTCTCCCGGAAGGGGCGGTCAAAATCGACTTCTCCCTCCTGAATGATATGCATTACTACAACGGCATCGTCTTCCAGGGATTTGTAAGCGGCGCCCCGGATGCGGTCTTATCAGGCGGAGAGTACGACCTTTTGATGCAGAAGATGGGGAAAAAGTTAAAGGCACTCGGATTTGCGGTCTACCTGGATAAACTCGAGTTCCTCCTGCGGGAGAGAAATGACTGTGATGTAGACACCCTGCTTCTCTACGGAGAGGAGACAAAACCCTCTGATGTCGCGAAAAAAATCCGTGAACTGACAGCAGCAGGAAAGTCCGTATCCGCGCAGAAAATCACCCCGGCAAATCTCCGCTGCCGTGACACAGTAACCCTTGGAGGATATCATGCTTAACGTTGCATTACCAAAAGGACGGCTCGGAGAGTCGGTCTATGACATGTTCGAAAAAGCGGGATTCGGCTGCCCCGCAATCAAAGAGGAAAGCAGAAAACTCATCTTCGAAAGCGTGGAAAACGGTGTCCGCTACTTCTGGGTAAAACCGTCTGATGTCGGCGTCTATGTGGAACGCGGGGCGGCTGACATCGGTGTTGCGGGAAAGGATATCCTTCTTGAGTATGAACCGGACATCTATGAACTCGCCGACCTGCACTGCGGAATCTGCCGGATGGTATCAGCCGGCCCAAAAGGATTCCATGACGATACCACACGGACCCTGCGCGTTGCAACAAAGTTTTCGCACATTGCACAGACATACTACACCTCACAGGGGCGTGATATTGACATCATTCACTTAAACGGCTCAATTGAAATCGCGCCGCTTTTAGGGCTTTCCGACCTGATCGTCGACATTGTTGAGACCGGAACCACCTTAAAAGAGAACAACCTTGAGGTAATCGATACCATTGTACCAATCAGTGCCCGCCTCATCGCAAACAAGGCATCATACGCATTTAAAAAAGAAGAGATTGATGCTGTAGTACGTGGAATAAAGAAGGAGACAACATAAATGATAAAGATACTAACATACGGAGATGCTAAAAACAGCGAGATATTCAAACGGAATTCGCCAATGGCGGACGTTGCAGACATCGTCTCCGGCATTATCACAGAGGTCAGAACAAAAGGTGATGCCGCGCTCTTTGAGCTGACGGAGAAATTCGACAAAGTCCACTTATCCTCGTTAGCAGTCACCCCGGAAGAGATTGAAGAAGCTGTACAGCTTGCAGGCCCCGGGTTTGTCGGGATTTTGGAGCGGGCTGCTGCAAACATCAGAAAGTTCCACGAACGGCAGGTCAGAAACAGCTTCATCATCAACGATGAAGACGGTATCGTAATAGGGCAGAAGGTCATCCCGGTGGACCGCGCAGGACTCTATGTCCCCGGAGGAACCGCCGCATACCCCTCTACCGTATTAATGGATGCCATCCCCGCAAAGATTGCAGGCGTTCCCGAGGTTGTTATGATGACCCCTCCTGCAAAGGACGGCAAAGTCAATCCTGCAATTCTTGCCGCGGCAAAAGTAGCAGGAGTTGATAAAATCTTCAAAGCGGGAGGCGCACAGGCAATCGCCGCCCTCGCATACGGAACAGAATCCGTCCCCAAAGTGGATAAAATCGTAGGCCCCGGAAACGCCTTTGTGGCGGAAGCAAAAAAGCAGGTCTTCGGACTTGTATCGATTGATATGATTGCAGGACCCAGTGAAATCCTGATTGTGGCAGACGGAAAAACAAACCCGTCCTATGCGGCAGCAGACCTGCTTTCACAGGCGGAGCATGACAAAAACGCATCCGCAGTTCTTGTAACCGACTCTGCAGAGTTCGCAAAAGCAGTGCAGAAGGAAATTGAAGTCCAGCTTCCCAAACTCGAAAGAGAAGAAATCGCACGTGCCTCGGTTGAGAACAACGGAAAAATCATTGTGGCGGAAAACCTCCTGCAGGCAATCGATATCGCAAACGAGATTGCCCCCGAACACCTCGAACTGTGTGTGGATAATCCCTTCGACTACCTGGATAAGATTCGCCATGCAGGCTCAGTCTTCCTCGGACGAAACTGCCCGGAGGCCTTAGGTGACTACTTTGCAGGTCCGAACCACACCTTGCCTACAAGCGGGACTGCAAAGTTCTCAAGCCCCTTATCGGTTGACGAGTTTGTGAAAAAGACACAGTACACCTACTACACAAAAGAGGCATTAGCCCGTGTTGCAGATGACATTGCGGCCTTTGCCACAAAGGAAGGGCTTACCGGTCACGCAAAGAGTGCGAAGATTCGCACGGAGAAGACGCCATGAGCCGTTTCTTTACGACAAAACTCAGTGCATTAAAGCCCTACACCCCCGGTGAACAGCCGCAGGATATGCAGTATGTAAAACTCAACACCAACGAGTCCCCGTACCCGCCGTCCCCGAAGGCACTCGCATACGCACGCGATGCGGCATCTTCACTTATGCTTTACCCGGACCCGGAGTACAAGGTGCTCTGCGCAAAAATAGCTGAGGTCCTCGGAGTTCAGGCAGATCAGGTGGTTGTCGGAAACGGCTCGGATGAGATTCTGGACTTCGCCTTTGCCGCATTCTGCGAAAAAGGCGCCGTCTACCCTGATACATCCTATGGATTCTATCCGGTCTTTGCCTGTATGAACGGTGTTTCCGGAACGGAAATCCCGGTAGGAGACGACTTATCCCTAAACCCCGCTGACTATGCGGGAGCGGGAAAAACAGTCTTTATTGCAAACCCGAATGCACCTTCCGGGGTTGCGCTCTCCCTTTCCGACATCGAAACAATTGTCCGGAGCAACCCGGACTCGGTTGTTGTCATCGATGAGGCATATGTTGACTTCGGCGCAGTATCTGCAGTGCCGCTGACGAAAAAATATGACAATCTTCTGGTCGTTCAGACGTTTTCAAAGTCCCGCTCGCTTGCAGGGGCGCGGTTTGGCTTTGGTATCGGAAGTCCTGAGCTGATTTCCGACTTAAACCGCATCCGTTTCTCCAAAAACCCCTACAACGTAAGCAGAACAACCGCTGCAGCCGCCCTTGGCGCACTCGAAGACGAGGATATAACAAGAGAAAACTGCAGAAAAATCATGGAGACACGCCGCCGCACCGCTGAACGGCTGAAGGCCATGGGCTTTACAGGACCGGAATCATCAACGAACTTCCTGTTCATAAAGCACCCGGAAATCGACGGGAAAGAACTGTACCTCAAACTCAAAGAGCGCGGCGTTTTAGTCCGCCACTTTGATAAGGAACGCATCGCCGCATACAACCGGGTCACCATCGGAACCGATGAGCAGATGGAGATTTTCATTACAACTGTATCGGCGATTCTGGAGGAGATGAAATGAGAACAGCAGACATCACACGAACTACAAAAGAAACTGACATCAGACTGTCGCTTACCCTCGACGGTACCGGAAAGGCAAAGATAGACACCGGCTGCGGTTTTATGGACCACATGCTGACCCTTTTTGCCTCACACGGACGCTTTGACCTGAACGTCTCCTGCAGCGGAGACACAAAGGTCGACTATCACCACACAACAGAAGACCTTGGAATCGCTCTTGGTACCGCATTTAAGGAGGCACTCGGTGATAAAAAAGGCATTGCCCGCTACGGATTTACCGTCCTTCCGATGGATGAGGCCCTCATCCTGACTGCAATTGATTTCTCCGGACGTGCCGCCCTGAACTACGATGTTCCGGTCCCTGCGGAAAAGGTCGGGGACTTTGACACCGAACTTGCCGAGGAGTTCTGGCATGCGTTTGTACGGACAGCAGAGTGCTCGCTGCACTTCATAGAACTTGCCGGCTGCAACTCACACCACATCATCGAAGGCTCGTTTAAGTCGGCAGCCCGCAGTATCCGTACTGCAGTATCATTTGATGCCGCGTACGCGGGCGAGATTCCCTCAACCAAGGGGTCGCTTTGAAATGCTTGCCATCGTTGACTACGGTGTCGGCAATTTATTCTCACTGAAGTCTTCGCTTCGTGCAGTCCATGCGGATGCGGTTGTGACAGGAGACGCAGAGTCCATCGAAAAAGCAGACAGAATCATTCTCCCGGGTGTCGGCGCATTCGGTGATGCCGCCGAAAAGTTACGGGCAACCGGCCTGTCCAAAGTCGTGACGGATGAAGCCTTAAACGGCAAACCGCTTCTTGGCATCTGCCTTGGAATGCAGCTCCTGTTCGAAAAAAGTCTTGAGTTCGGGGAACATGAAGGACTCGGCCTGTTAAAGGGCTGCGTAAAGCCGCTTGCAGGCTATATCCCTCCGGAGTACAAGATTCCGCAGATCGGGTGGAATGCACTCTCGTTTAAGAACGGAGGAGAAAAGTCCCCGATATTTTCCACCATCAGAAACGGAACATACGTGTACTTCGTACACTCATTCTACGCGGCGGACTGTGAGGACTCGGTTCTTGCGACAACCGACTACGGGGCAGAGGTAACAGCGGCTGCAGGACGGGAAAACGTCTTCGGCTGCCAGTTCCACCCGGAAAAAAGCGGGGAGGCAGGACTTCGCATCCTAAAGGCATTTTCAGAAACGGAGAGAGCACCATGATTATATTTCCCGCAATCGATTTGTATGAAGGCCGCGCCGTCCGGCTCTTTAAAGGCGACTATCAGCAGATGACCGTCTATAACGAAAATCCGGCGGCAGTAGCCCTGGACTTTAAAGCAGCAGGGGCCAAAGCCATCCATCTGGTTGACCTTGAAGGGGCAAAGAACGGGACCACACCGAACCTTGACATCATCTGCCGCATAAAAGAGGATTGCGGACTTTTCTGCGAGGTAGGGGGCGGCATCCGGTCCATGGAGACCGTGGAGAAATATTTATCCGCGGGCCTCGACCGCGTCATTCTCGGAACGGCCGCGATCACCTCTCCAGAGTTTCTGCAGGAAGCGGTTCTCCGCTACGGTGAAAAAATCGCTGTCGGCGCAGACGTCCGCGACGGAAAAATTGCCGTTTCCGGCTGGACCGAAACGACCGGGGTTACCCTTGATGAGTTCTTTTCGCGGATGCAGAAGACCGGTGTATCCACAGTAATCTGTACCGACATCTCCAAAGACGGGGCAATGAAGGGGACAAACCGCGAACTCTACCAAAAGCTCGCTGAAAAGTACTCGCTGCAGATTACCGCATCCGGAGGAGTCTCAACGATTGACGATGTGCGGCATCTGGCATCCCTTAATCTCTACGGGGCAATCATCGGAAAAGCCTACTATACCGGAGAAATCAATCTGAAAGAGGCGATTGCAGCCGGAGGACGCACATGATTACCAAACGGATTATTCCCTGTCTGGATGTAAAGGACGGACGGGTCGTAAAAGGTGTGAATTTTGAGGGACTGCACGATGTTTCATCTCCCGTGGAGCTTGCAAAATACTACAGTCAGAATGGTGCGGATGAACTGGTATTCTATGATATCACCGCATCCGCGGAAGGAAGAAGACTCTTCTCGGAGATATTAACCGAGACCGCGGAGTCGGTCTTTATTCCGCTGACGGTAGGAGGCGGCATCTCCTCCCTTGAGGACTTTGACCGCGTATTAAAGTGCGGCGCGGACAAGGTGAGTGTAAACTCAGGCGCCATCAGAAACCCTTCGCTGATTGAAGAGGCCGCAGAACGGTACGGAAGCCAGTGTGTTGTCCTATCCGCAGACATCAAACGCGTTGACGGGAAATTTACCGTGTTCTCCCGCGGGGGACGCGACAACACAGGAATTGAGGCCATCTCCTGGATTAAGCACTGTGTTGATTTGGGCGCCGGGGAAGTGGTGGTAAATTCAATCGATACCGACGGCGTCAAACAGGGCTTTGACATTGAACTCCTGGATGCAGTCTGCAAAGCGGTACATGTCCCGGTCATCGCGTCAGGAGGTGCCGGGTGCATTGAGGACTTTATCACACTCTTTACCCGCATCCCGACGATTGATGCAGGCCTTGCCGCCTCAATCTTCCACTTCCACGAGGTGGAGATTGCGGATTTGAAAAAACGTATGGCTGAAGAAAAAATACCGGTACGTCTTACAGAGGAGTATCTCTGACCGGACTGGACGAATGAGGATACAACTATGACAGATATGATTAATACCGAGGAACTGAAGTTCGATGAAAAGGGATTAATTCCCGCAATTGTGATTAATGCAGCAACGAAGAAAGTGCTGATGTTCGCCTATATGAACAAAGAGAGTTTACAGATTACGATGGAGAAAAATCTCGCCTGCTTCTGGAGCCGTTCAAGAAACGAGCTCTGGCTCAAGGGGGACACCTCCGGAAACTATCAGCATGTGGTATCGATTACCACAGACTGTGACAGAGACACCCTTCTTGTCGCGGTAACCCCTGACGGCCCCGCATGCCATCTCGGAACCGAATCCTGCTTTTCCTATCCGGTCTATGAAAATCCGGAGGCAGGAGAGTTCTCCTATGATATGCTGATGAAGCTTATCGAAGGCAGAAAGACCGAGAAGAAGGAGGGGTCATACACCACGTATCTTTTTGAAAAAGGCATTGACAAAATCCTGAAGAAGGTTGGTGAAGAGTCCACAGAGGTCATCATTGCCGCAAAGGCAGGCGATAAAAAGGAGGCCATCTATGAGATATCAGACCTGGTCTACCATGTGATGGTATTAATGATTGAGGCGGGAATCTCACTCGATGACATCACCAAAGAGCTTGCATCCCGGCATGTCATTGACCACAAGGTAAAGCAGGAGAAGATGACGTAAGTCACGTCATCAGCCGACAAACAGCCATGCAGAACTTTGACCTTCACGTCCACACAACGTTCAGCGACGGGGCAGACACTCCGGAAACAGTAGTCCTCCGTGCGATTGAGTTCGGGCTTTCCCGGATAGGCATCTCGGACCATTCGTTTGTAAAAGGAGCTGAGGAATGGTGTATGAGGGAGGACGCTCTTCCGGCATACAGAAAAGAAATCACCCGCCTGAAGGAAAAGTACCTGGGGCAGATTGAGGTGCTCTGCGGAATCGAGCAGGATATTCTCTCGAAGACGCCGGCAGACGGGTTTGACTATGTGATAGGTTCGGTTCATTTCATCAAAGAGAAGAACACGCTGATTCCGGTTGATGAAAGTGCGGACATTCTGCAGGATGCGGCAGCCGGATACTTCGGGGACGACATCTATGCTCTCTGCAGCAGCTACTATGCGCTGGAGGCAGAGGCTGCCCTCCGGACAAACGCGGATATTATCGGACACTTCGATCTGATATCAAAGTTTAATGAGAACAATGCTTTGTTCGATGAGTCGGACCCGCGGTATGTTTCCGCATGGCAGGGCGCAGCACTGCAGCTTCTTCAAAGCGGCGTTCCCTTTGAGATTAACTTTGGTGCGGTAAGCCGCGGCTACCGGACTCTCCCGTATCCGTCAGCTGAGATGCGCCGGTTTATTCTGGATAACGGCGGACGGTTTATTCTTTCAAGCGACAGCCATGCGGCGGGGACAATCGGATACGGGTTTGAGGGGTGGAAGGAGACGGGAGGGTGTGTCGGGTTTGAAGGGGTCTTAAAACATTCTCATTAAACACTTTTTTGGAGGAGTTCAATCACAGGTTCTTTGTTGTCCAGTAACAGAGATGCGGGGGCTTGTGGTCGTTGTTGTAACTTTAGTGCGGCGTTGACCACCAAAAACGCGAATCTACGCGAATCAAAAAACGCGAATCGCGAGCCTATTCACCCGCGCCAGTCCCCGCTTAAATCGCGGGGCGCGGGCGGCTCGCTGAGAGAAAAGAAAACCCACCTTCATTATTATAATCAATCACCCCGGACTGTGAAGAATTTGTCAAGAATCCTCTCCCCAGCAGCCCGCCCGCGCCCCGCGATTTAAGCGGGGCTAAGCGCGGGTGCCAAAGGGCTGCGATTTGGGAGGATTCGCGTAGATTCGCGTTCCTGTTGCACACCCGCACCAACGTTACACCATCCACAAATACCCCCCGCCCTTTACAGCATAACCTTCGTCATGCGGGCTTTTCCGCCGTCCGCACCGCAAATCTCCACCGTTATCTGGCCGCGATTCCGGGAAAGCTCCATCCGGACAGATTCAGCATTCATGGAATCCGCTGTTTTCTGCACTTCCTCTGAAAGAGATGCAGCCTGTGTCTTATCCATTGTCCAGAGCGCAGCACACTCTGATACGAGGTCACGCGCTTTTTTACCTCCGGTAAGTTTCAGCTCCTTATGATGCGGGATACTGATTTTTAAAAGGACACCTATCAGAACGGCGGCAAATGAACCGGCGGTAAGAGGAGACGCAAAGAAAAACTCTGCCCATTCAGGAAGACCGCTGTAAAGGTACGGACAGACTGCAGACGACACACCGATTAAAATCGGAAGAATGATGACAAATATCCGCCGCGTATCAAGGACACGGGAGGCGATTCCGGATATCCCGCTCATCATAACAAACACAACGGCATAAATCAGGACCGCCCCGAGAATCGGTCCCGGAATCAGATTAAAGACCCAGCCGATGAACGGGATAAATCCGCAGACGATAAAAAGAATCCCGAGACCAATACCCACCTTCCGCGAGGCAATGCCTGTTCCCACAACAAGTCCTGCAGCACTCGACGCGGTCCCGGTGCCGACCCCGCCGAGGACGCCTGAGATTAAAAGCCCCGCCCCTTCCGCAAAAAGACCTTTCCGGAGAGACCTCGGATTTCTTGTTTCCGTATAGGTATTCAGGAGAGTGATGTTTCCGGAGGTTTTCATGACAATACAGATGACTGCTATGATGAACGGAATAATAAGAGCAGGACTGAATGCAAAGTTTCCGGTAAGGAAGGCAAAATCAGGGACAGCAAACGGGGTTATATCGGTGATTCCGGACAAAACCTCCGGATTGAAGACGCCTAAAAGGACTGCGGCGGCAAACCCGATGATGATTCCTATCAAAGTTGAATAAAACTTAAACACCCGCTTTTTAATGAGACTTAGTATGATAATCGACCCAAGGGTTATAATCCCCACGGCAGTTGCTGCCGGGTCGAGCGGAGAGGAGTTCGTACTCCCAAAGAAGAGAGGGAAGGCGAATGGAACGATAGCAATTCCAAGAAGGAAAAGAACGGTGCCGCAGACTTCCGCAGGGAAGACAAAACGGAAGAAAGCGGTCACGCGGCTTATAAGAATTTCCGCAAACCCTCCTATGATGAGCATGCCAAAAAGCATCGGAAGCCCTCCTCCTGTTGCCGCAAGAAGGGAGGCCGGGAGGTATGAGGAGTTTGGAATAATCGGAAGGACCTGTCCGCTTCCGAATCTTCGTGCCGCCTGAAGGAGGGTTGCAATCCCGCAGCCGATTAATGTGGTGGAGATAAGAGTTGTGGTAACCGCCTCCCCGCCCCCAACCGCTCCGCTGATGATAACCGGGTAGGTGAAGTAGACTGCGAGCGCAAAGAAGTGCTGCAGAATGGTAAGAATCAGGGTTGACGGCGGGATTTTATCTTCGGTGTTGTACACCGGTCCTGCACCGTCAGCAGCTGCTGCGGGGTCTGGCATTGATGCTGAATAATATTGTGTGTATGTGGTATTAGGGTTTGGGGTTCGGGAGCACGGGAAATTGGACTGCTTTTTTCCGGGATGTTTTTCTGTGCTGTTTTTCCGGGTCGAAAACCCCCCTTCGAGGCAGAAGACACAGCAAAAAGGGACTGCGGCCGGAAATTACGCCGGAATTGATTCCGACATTCTCATATTTTCATACAGCACATACATAGATACAGACATACGTATCAGTATCGGAGGGTGAATGGCAGAAGAACTTGAAGTAATCGACCGGGCAGAGGAATGGAGCGGGTTCCTCAAAAAGAAATACAAGTCGGCGCTCAACAAAATATCCCGTGAATACCCGAGCACACGCTCGCTTGAAATCGAGTATGATGTTCTGGAAAAGTACGGAAAAACCGGAATTATCCTGGCAGACGACCTCTTAGAGCATCCCGGAAAAACCCTGGGCGACATAAAAGATGCCATCCGCTCGGCAAATCTGGTCTCGGGAAAGGATATCGAAGGATGCGACATCACAGAAGACATCATCAAGGGAATCAACATCAGATTTGTGCATCTCCCGCGAAAGACCAGCATCCGCGACATCAGATCCGAGCACATCAACAAATTCATCAGTGTGGATGGAATTGTCCGCCGGGTAACCGAAGTCCGCCCAAGACTCGTCATCGGAGCATTCCGCTGCGCAAACGGACATATCACAAGAAAGGTTCAGGACTACGGAACGTACAGCGAACCTGACATGTGCGGAAACGCCGAGTGTACGCAGAAAAAGCTGGAACTGGTCCAGAGTCTTTCCACCTTCATCGACTCGCAGAAACTCCGCATTCAGGAAACCCCCGAAGGTCTGCGCGGCGGAGAACAGCCGCAGACCATCGATATCGACTGTGTTGATGATATCTGCGGAGTGGTAGCCCCGGGCGACCGTATCATAATCAACGGTATCCTCAGGAGCGTTCAGCGCATTCAGAACGGACAGAAAAGCACCGTCTTTGACCTCTATATTGAATGCAACTCGATTGAGATTTCCATCAAGGAGTTCGAGGAGGTGGACATCTCCGAAGAGGATGAGAAAGTCATTAAGGAACTTGCAACAGACCCGGCGATTTACGGGAAAATCGCCCGCTCGATTGCACCTACCATCTACGGTAACGATGATGTCAAGGAGGCCATTGCGTTGCAGCTCTTCGGAGGAATCGCTAAAGAAATGCCCGACGGAAGCGGCCTCAGGGGAGATATTCATGTTCTTCTGGTGGGTGACCCGGGTATTGCAAAGTCCCAGCTGCTGCGCTATGTGATTAAACTGGCCCCCCGCGGGGTATACACCTCCGGAAAGTCCGCATCGTCTGCGGGTCTTACTGCAGCCGCCGTCAAGGATGATATGGAAGGGGGGCGCTGGACGCTTGAAGCGGGCGCCCTTGTTCTGGCGGATAAAGGAATCGCTGCGGTCGATGAGATGGATAAGATGCAGAAGGAAGACCGCTCATCCCTTCACGAAGCAATGGAACAGCAGTCCATATCCGTTGCAAAGGCAGGTATTAACGCGACACTTCGTACCCGCTGCTCGCTTCTTGGGGCAGCAAACCCGAAGCTCGGGCGGTTTGACGAGTATGTGAATATCTCCGAGCAGATTAACATGCCCCCGTCGCTTCTCTCCCGTTTTGACCTCATCTTTATTATGAAGGACCAGCCGGATGAAACCCGGGACTTAAACATCGCAAACCATATTCTGCGGGCGCATTCGGCAGGAGAGGAGATTATGCGGCACAGGAAATATCCGATTCCGGGGGCAGATGATGCGTATTTCAAGGAGAAACTGAAGCCGGTTTCCGCGGAAATCGATGCAGTGATGCTTAGGAAGTATCTGGCGTATGCGAAACGAACCTGTTTCCCGATAATCACCAAGGAGGCAGAAAATGCTCTTATCTCGTACTACAAAAAGCTCCGGAGTGTGGCCTATGAAAGTTCGGATAAACCGGTACCGGTGACCGCAAGAAGTCTCGAGGCGCTTGTCCGTCTCGGGGAGGCAAGCGCACGTGTGCGTCTCGCTGATGAGATAACAATGGAGGATGCAGCTCGTGTGATTAAAATTGTTGATACGTGTCTGCGTCAGGTGGCATACGATCCGAAATCCGGCAGCCTTGATATCGACAAAATTGCATCAAGCACCACGAAGGCCGGAAGAACCCTGCGCCGCGATCTGAAGAAGGCTGTCGAGGCCCTTGCAGACTCTGACGGACGCACAGGGCTTGATGCTTTGTATCAGCATCTGGAGAAACAGAACTACACAAAGGAGGAGATCGAACGGATGATTGAACAGATGCGTTTATCCGGAGAAATCCTGCTCCCGAAGAACAACACTATAAAACTATTATAGTTATACAGCAATTGGAGAATACCATGGCAACAGACAGAGAAAACGCGGTTTTTGAGGCCGCAATCAAACTCGGGGCGCTCTATCACCAGTTTGTGGGAACGCCCATCTCACGCTCGACCGCAGACAAAGTTGAGGCAGCGATTGAAAGCGCTGTATCACTTCAGCCCTATGTGACATCAATACATGTTCACTTCGACCGCTCGCTTATGAACGAAAACCCGTTCGGGTACTCGGAACTTTGCGGGGCCATGTATGATGTGGTAATCGAAACCGAGTATAACGGTGCAAAGTGCAAAGCGGGATTAAAGTTTGAAAACGGATATCCCATGATGCGGATACTGGAATAAATCCGGGTATCTCTTTTTTAGTAACTATTCAGCCCATATTCTTTATCATCCTGTAACAGAGGTGCGGGTGCTTGTGTCGTGGTTGTAACTTATGTGCGGTGTTGTCACCAAAAACGCGAATCTACGCGAATCGAAATAACGCGAATCGCGAGCCTATTCACCCGCGCTTAGCCCCGCTTAAGCCGCATGCCCTTCGGGCCTGCTCCAACTTCGAGCCTGCGGCTCTCGTCAATCGCGGGGCGCGGGCGGCTCGCTGGAGAGATTTATTTATCCTCTATTCAACACCCACACCTCAGTTACAGGACGATAAAAAATAGGGGCTGAATTGTTCCGAAAAAATAAGTGAATATTTAGTATTCTGTTCCAGTGGTCTGCGTCTCTTCCTGGAATCCCTTGAGGAGCTGCTTGTAGACCTCTCCCGGCTTTCCGGTTCCGATAACTCTTCCGTCGACTTTTACCACCGGGCAGAGTTCTGCCATTGTTCCGGAGCACATGACCTCGTCTGCGGTGTATAAGTCATAGAGACCGACATCGGTGATTTCGACTTTAATACCCAGCTTTGCCGCGACCTCGAGAATGACCATGCGGGAGATTCCCTTTAAGTTGTTTAAGGTGTGCGGGGTGTACATTACGCCGTTTTTGATGAGATAGATGTTGTCGCCGGAGCCTTCCGCGACTTTTCCGGTGTGGTCGAGGAAGATTGCCTCGTCTCCGCCCTTGTAGTTTGCCTCAATTTTTCCCAGAATGTTATTCAGGTAGTTTAAGGACTTGACATTCGGCGGCAGGGAGTCTGCTGCGTTTCTTCTGACACAGACGGTGACTGCTGCAATTCCTGTCTCATAGAGGTCACCGTACATTGCTGCAACCGGGGCTGCCGAGCAGATGATAGTTGGTTTCGGGCAGGACTTCGGGTCCATTCCCATCGACCCTCTTCCGCGGGTGATGATTGGTCTGATGTAGGCTGCTTTCAGATCGTTTTTACGGAGGGTTTCTTTGATGATTTCAGTCATCTCATCTTTGGTGATTCCCGGGTTCAGGTCAATGGCTTTTGCCGAATCGAACAGTCTGTCAACATGTTCCTGCAGTCTGAAAACTCTTCCATTGTAGGCACGGATGCCTTCAAAGACACCATCACCGTACAGGAATCCGTGATCGAAGATGGATACGGATGCTTCCTCTTCGGGTACAAATTTTCCGTTAATATAAACTAACATGCTAATATCATTCGACTTTTAAGGATATAGATGTTTTTATGAATTCCGGACACACGAGGAGCTGAGAGCAAACATCGGGAAAAATAGGGCAGAATCAGGGGAATGTAACAGATTCAGGGATTTAAAACGTTAAAAAAAAAAGATTATCCGCGGAGGATTGCTTTTGCCTCTTCGAGGCTTTTATCTTCCACGGTTATTGCATAGATTGCATTACAGAACTTTACGGCGTCCGCAAGGGCCTTCTGGTGAATGTTTCTGCCCGTTGCATTTCCGGATGCGCCGCCGATGTGAATCTGGTTATAGAGTTCTTCGAGGAACTTCTCTTCAGACGTGGCAGAACCTCCCGCACAGACGAGTTTGGTTCTTCCTGCCGCTTTTACTGCCTCCTGAAGGAGTGCGGCATCAGATTTTCCGTCCTTTTTGGGAGCGTTCACTTTCACAAAGTCAGAACCGAGACATGCCGCACATCCTGCAGCGCCTGCGATTAAATGCGGGTCCTTCTCATCTTTTACCGCCTTTCCGCGGGGGTAAATCCAGAGAACGGTGACCATTCCGTGGAAGTGTGCATCATTGATGAGTTCTGCTGCTTCGGTGAGCATCTCTGCCTCGTTTTCACTTCCAAGGTAGATTGTGTAGCCGACTGCGGGGATTTTTATGTGGTACTCTTCAGCGATGTCTGCTATCTGTGCAACCGTCCAGAGCTGGCGGGAGGAGGGGTCTTTCTGGGAGACTCCCACAAGATGCGTCTTTGAGTTCATCTTGACGAGATAGGGGATATCAGGGTAGTCCATTGCGTAGCGTGCAAGAAGGCCTAACTGGACCGCAAGCACGCCCACCTTTCCCTGTGAGGCAATCCTGAACAGGTGTTCAGGGTCTGCATCGTCTGCAGGGATTCCTGCTCCGCAGAAGTCGTCATTTAAGTGTTCCATCTTCTGGTCGCCTGCAAAAAGCATGAGGCGGCCTGAACCATTCGTTATCAGGTTGTAATTTTCGATGTAGGTCTCGCGCATAGCAGACGGTACATCGAGCGGTACTTTCACATCAGCCATAGATACTTAATCATTTGGTTTCCACACCTATATACCTTGTTAAAGAAGAATGAAGATCATGTCATATATTTTATCCCATACCTTACCACATACCTTACCACATACCTTACCACATACCTTACCACATACCTTATACTCTCTCACGAACAATACATAAGATAAAATGCCCATAACAATCTACAAGGAAACCCACTTTGACGCTGCCCACCGCTCAATGCACTATGACGGGAAATGCTCACGCCTTCACGGACACCGCTGGTCAGTCGAGGTCTGGATGACCGGTGAAATCAATGAAAAAACAAAAATCCTCATCGACTATAATATCATAAAAAATATCATAGACGTGTTCGACCACCAGATAATCCTGAACAGGGAAGACCCGCTGGTATCTGCCGTCTCTCCCTTTCAGACACCGGTTACAACCGACGGAGACCCCACAAGCGAACTGCTCGCAGAAGACATCAGAGAGAGACTCAACAGATACTGCAAAGAAAACGCATCAGACGTCCTGGTCAGTAAAATCCGCGTCTGGGAGTCGGAGGGCTGCTTTGCAGAGGTCGGGGAATGAACGTAACAGAAACATTTGTAAGTCTGCAGGGCGAAGGAAAACATCAGGGAAAGCCCTGCTTCTTTCTCCGGCTTTCCGGCTGCAACCTTCGCTGTGCCTGGTGCGACACAACGTATGCTTTTGAAAAAGGAACAGAGCGTTCTATCGAAGATATCATAAAAGAAATCTCGGAATCGAAAGTCAGATATGTCTGCATAACAGGCGGCGAACCGCTCCTGCAGAAAAATGAACTGCTCCCGCTTCTTACTATCCTCAGCGCCGCAGAGATAGCAGTTGATATCGAAACCAACGGTACAATCGGATTTACCGATGTGCAGCCGTCCGCATCCGTATGTATGGATGTCAAGTGTCCCTCATCGGGAGAGATGAGTGACCTTTCCCTCTTAAACGACTTAACGGAAAACGACAGCGTCAAGTTTGTCATAGGGGATGAGGCAGACTACATCTACATGGTCCACGTGCTTGCCTCATACAAAAATCTCCGTGCAGAAATCTTTGTAACACCCGTTTACGGAACGGACACAAAGTGGCTTGTTGAAACCATCATCAAAGAACATCTTCCGGTCAGATTCCAGATTCAGCTCCATAAACTGGAGGGGATTCAATGAAAGCAGTATGTCTCTTATCCGGCGGGATGGACTCAACAACCCTCGCTTACACCGCAAAAGACATGGGCTATGACATCCTGGCTCTCCACGTCAACTACGGGCAGCGGACCGAAAAAAAGGAACTTGAATGCGCAAAAAAAATCGCGGACCGTCTGGGTGCTCTGGAGTTCATTGAGATTAACCTGGACTACTTCACCAAATTCGGTGCAAGCAGTCTGACTGACTTCAGCATTCCGGTGGAAAAAGGCGCCCTGGGCCGTGTGGAGCAGCCAAACACCTATGTTCCTTTCAGAAACGGAAACCTCATCGCAATCGCGGCATCATTCTGCGAAGCAAAGGGAGGAGATGCGGTCTTTATCGGTGTGCAGTCAGGCGACCACACCGGGTATCCCGACTGTACGCCGGAGTTCATCTCCGCGATGCAGAATGTCATAAACATCGGAACACAGACTGAGAAAAAGATTCAGCTCCTGACACCGTTTGTCCGGATGAATAAAACAGAGATTCTTCAAGAGGGACTGAGACTCCATGTCCCGTATGAGGACACCTGGTCATGCTACTCGGAAAATGAGGAGTCCTGCGGTGTGTGCTCATCGTGTCTGTCGCGGCTGAAGGCGTTTGCGGATCTGGGGATGGAGGATCCGATTGCGTACAAAAAGAAGGAATAAAACAAACTATTAATTTTTAAACCAAAACCACCCGGCAGAAAAAAGAAGGGATAAAACAGCCGCCCAAAAACTCACCGCCTTGGAAAGAGAGACAAAATATCCCACGCCAGCGATTCCGCCTTTTTCACATTCGTCATCATCGTATCGAGCCGCACAGCCCCCGGAACATCAATCTCCGTATCCCGGACATCCTGAATAAACACATCGGCAACATCCGAGTAGACCTGAAAAGTTCCAAGAGATGTTGGTTCATACCCCCAGGCAGTCATAAGTGCTGCGGCAGGTCCGCTTACGGGGCGCCGTCCGATGAAAGGACTCACTGCCGCCGTGAACTGTTTCCGGAGCGCCTCGCGGATGCCGGAACACTCAAGGATAGGACCTATGCTTGTAACCGGATTCGAAGGGCCTATAATAACCCCGTCGCTTTCCTCAATCGCGGAAATCGCCTCCGGAGAGGCGGCCGGGACTGCGCCATCGGCCGCCTTTCTGACGATTCCTTTGATCGGGACATTCCCGCGTTTTCCGACCCAGTACTCCTGATAATGCATAAGCGTCCCATCCTCTGTTACCACATACGTCGTAATCTCCTGATCAGACATCGGAATGATCCGGGCGGAAATCCCGTATGCATCGGTAATCTTTCTGACAGCATCAGTAAGACGCAGCCCGGCATCCAGATACGCAGTCCGTGCGATATTCGTTGCCCGGTCCTGTTCACCAAGCGGCAGAGGCTCCTTATACCCGAGGCGCTCCATAGCATGATACGTGTGCATCGTATCCCCCTTAATCCCCCACCACGTATCCGTGTTTAAGAGCCCGGCAAAAAGATAAGTCACCGTATCAATATCAGGGCAGACATAATGTCCTGACATCCTCAAATCCTCTCCTGTATTCACAATGACCGAGAGTTCATTGTCGCGAAGAATCTGCCGCAGACCGCGCAGAAGTTTCGGCGTTCCCGTTCCGCCGGATAATACAGTAATCATATAATCTTGTTGTATCTCACAGTAGTTAAAGTATGAGGTTTGATAGGGAATAAAGGGGACGAATAAGAAATAAAAAAAGTTGGTGTGAGTACACCTGCTTAAATCAGCTTTGAGCGCTGAAGTTTCAGCAGATCCTCAGTGGTGAGCTTTTCACCGCTCTTGAATGCATTGAAGATGCTCTCTGCTTCCTTGCGGGCAGATTTGTTCTCTTTGACTGTCTTTACCTTCTTCTGCTTGGTACGCATTCCGTTAATGACTTTCTCATAGTCACGGAGCTGCTTCTGGCACTCAATGAACTTCTTGTGCTCAACATCGGCAGCTTCCTGTGTCTCAACAAACTGCTTGTGTTTTACATCTGCACCCTCGCGTGACTTGTCAGCCTTTCTGTAGCACTCAACCATTAAGTCGTGGTGTTTCTGTGCGAGTTCAGCCTTTTCAGTCACTTCTGCGTGGATTGCGGAAGCCTGCTTTCTGTATTCACGTGCTTCAATTAAACGGGAGCGAACTTCTTTGTTCTGCTCGTGCTCAACTTCCTGGTCCTTGAGATCGATTTTGAGCTGCTTGATCTTGTCAACAATCTCATTCTCTTTCTCTTTGGACATCGGTTCGGTCTGCTGCTTCTCTTCGAGCTGGTCAATCTGGCGCAGGATTTCCCGTGCGGAAGGTCTCTTCTCATGGGGTGCTGCAGGTGAGGGTGCTGCTGCTCCTCCCTGGGTTCCTCTGAGTGCTTCAACCTCGATGTGAAGTGCATTTGCCTTGTCGTTTAACTCGTTTCTCTTTTCCTTCAGAGACTGGACATCACGGTTTGCCTGGTCACGGAGGTCTTTGTTTTTCTGTGCCTCTTCGACATACTGGCGTGTTGCCATGTTCAGTTCATTTCTTTCCTTGGCGAACTGGCTTGCCTGAGCATTCAGTTCGTTACGTTTTGCTTTGTGTTCTTCAGCCTCTGCAGAAAGTGTTTTTTTCTTTTCGACAAGTTCTTCGGTCAACGTTCTTACCTTTCCTGTTAGTCGTCCGACGGACAGAAGATGCATAAGGTATACGATGCACAGATAATGAAATACGGCTGTAAAAACAAACTCAGTTTTCAAATTTCATGTTCATCGTTCGTACCGGATACATCTGTATCTCAAGCGTCTGCCTGTCAGATGTACGACTATCATTATTACATTGTTTTATTCTTACTTAAACATTGTTGTAAGTGCATCTGTAAAAAAGAAATAATGGCCGGGCGCAAAAGCGCAGCCGGGCTTTGTGATAAGTAGTGGTGTGATGGTGTGTACTGAGTTGGGGTGTGTATGAAAGGGAGAAAAGAAATCTCCTCCCGCGGAGTTTACCGGATTACATCTCCGGGACGGGTACTGCTCCGTCTGCCTTCTCTGTAACTCTCCACGTGGTGCTGTTTGAGTAGCTCCAGCGGGAGATTTCAAGCTCTTCACATATTTCGGAGAGGATTGCCAGGTTTGTTCCGACCTCCTTGGAGGTCAGGCCTAAATCCTCAGCGATGTACTTCGCTTTGAAGAACCTTCCGCCTTTTGCGATGCCGGCTTTTAAGTAGCCGAGGATCTTCAACTGGGTGTCGTTTGTTTTTTCAACTAAGGATTGTTTGAGTCCGGTCATTTGACTTACCTCTCGTAAATGTTATACTCAATCGAATATATAGCTTTTCCTCATGTCCCATCCTGAATGTCCGGCAGGAACTGCTTAAACTATAATAGGTGAAATACTGAAAAATAGTAAAAAGAAGGAGATTACTGGACTGAAAACTCGGAAATCTTCTCAATCATCCGTGAAATTACCTCTGACCGCATACCTTCCACGAACTTAATGCTGCCCACAACCAGGTGTCCTCCGCCCGAAATACCCGCACCAGGCATCTCATCGCGCATACTTCTTACCATCTGCGGAATATTCATCTGGACACCGCGTGACCGGATGACTGCAAAGTCGGGACCGAGTCCCAGGGTTACAATCGGATCATCCGCATACTTCTTACAGAGCAGATCATGGACCTCACCCGAGGACTTTCCCGGCGGCGGGAAGGTGAAACGGTGCGCAAACATCTCCACATCGGCAAGGAAGAGCTTTGCACCGGAGAACAACTGCTGCTCTTTTACGTGCGGCATCATGGTTGTAATCTGGTCCTCGAGTGCTGCGTTTGCCTCACTTACCAGAAGTGTCACGAGACGCTCGTGCCGCCCGGGATTCCCGCTGATATTTAATATATCTTTTACAATCTCACGTCCGTCCATGAACCTGAGCCAGTACTGTTCATAATCGAGAGCAAGAGCCATATCACGGCAATCGTCAATGGTGTATTTACCTTCAATCAGTGCCAGATAATCCTGCAGCTCGGGTGCCTCACTGCGGTCGGCAACCCCTGCCACTGCAGGGAAATGAAGAATCTTATCCTCAACCTCCGGGAAGATAAGACGGGCGATTTCTGTACCGAGCATTCCTGCCGTTACTCCGAAGTCTCCTCCGACATGATACGGATTGACATGGGCCAGCAGATATTTGTCAATCGTCTCATCCGGGTGATGGTGGTCTGCTACCACAACATTAAGGCCGTACACCTCGGTCATCTTATATGAAGGCATATCCTCTTCCGTGGAGCCGTTGTCCATTAAAAGAATCAGCGGGAACTTCTGTCCGAAACGCGCATTATCCTTTAAGAGCATGTCAAGGTCGCGGGTAACATCCTCAATCTCATAGAACGGGGCTTTCGAGGGGCTTCTGCGGAATAAGAAGTTATCCATATCCGGATCGCCTCCGGTCTCGCGGATGAACTGGAGAACTGCGGTTTCAACCGACACCGCAGCACAGATACCGTCTGCATCCGCATGATGCCTGAGAATAATCGGCTGCTGGGTTAAGACCGCACGGCGGACGATTTTGGCAAGCTTTCGCATCTCCGGCCACAATGCACGGAGAATGCCGGAATCAATTAACGGTTCAATCTCCGGCGGCTCGGAACGGGCATCAAGGGCTGCGTTGATTTTTGCACGGACGGCATCCGCCTCTGCTCCCTTTAACACAGTCATTCCGGAAACTTCAATCTGTATCTGGTTGTTTCGTTTGTTGGACTCTCCGTAAATACGTACAATGTCTCCCAGATTCACCTCTGGATAGGAACGCACACCGGCCTCGGTGAATGCCGCAGCACCCTCGGTTCCCGAGTCATCACAGACGGTAAAGATAGTCGGCCCCGACGTCTGCTTAATCTGTACAACCTCTGCCTCAACTGTGATGTTTCGTCCGAGTTTTTCCGGGAGATCCGAGAGTCTGCTTATGACAAGACGTTTTGCAACCAGCTCTGTGGTATAGCCTCCCTCCGGCAGATTAATCTCCCGCAGGTCAAGATTTCCGTTCGGACGAATCTGATTGATGAGAACCAGGATATCATCATGTTCTTTTCGTTCGGTTCTGATGTTGCTTTTGTGCAGAAGGCCTTTTGTTTTGTCATTTAACTGGACAAACATGCCAAAGGTTGCAAAACCCTGGACTTTTCCGAGATAGATGTTTCCTTCGGCAACATCATCGACCGTACATCCCGGCCCAAGCCTGTATACTTTTTCAGTCATTTTTCTTCTCCTGAGTATTTATGTTGAATCTATGGTATCGTGATTTTATGATGGGATTTTTCTCCGGTTTACTCTTCCTCAAAGTCTTCAAGTTCATCGGTATCCGCACCGCAGAGACCGTAGAGTTTCTCCTCTCCGTCGCGTCTTCCGCGGGATACAAGCAGATCATCCGCATGCAGACGATAGTTTCTTCCCGGGCGGTAAACCCAGCGGTTTCCCTGCTTTACCGCAAAGATTACCATTCCTGTGACAGAACCCACACGGCTTTCGGCAAGGGTCTTTCCGTCAAGCGCCGACCCCTTCTGAACAGCCACCCAGCTGATAACCTCATCTGACTCGCGCACAATGCGTTTAATGACCGGCGGCACATCGATTTCACGGATTACCACGTCCGCGATGGAACAGGCTGCATCCGAGATTGACTCCGCAAACGAGGACATGTAAAGCATTCCGCGAAGACTTGCCACATCATCTGTGCGCTTTGCCGCTTCCAGTGTCCACAGGTCAAGCTTTAAGCGCATCTCATCGAGCTCCTCTTCGAGCGCCGCAACCTCGTTTGCGAGGTCGAGATTTTCGTGAAGGAGCGCGGTGTAGGCAAGACCCACGGAGAGTTCGCTGATGTTTTTCATCTCAATCATCAGCTGTGCCGCACGGTCAAGGTCTGCGATGCTGTTCTGTTGGGATACGCTGTCGTTTGGCTCCGGTTCACCTGCGAGTTTGCAGAACTCCGGAAGACCGTAGTCCGGCCCGCGTCCTACAAGGATATCTCCTGCACGAAGCACCGTGTGCTTGTCAGGGTCATAAATCCTCTGCTGCATTCTCCGGATCAGGATAATCCGGATTCCGGTGACCGACTGGAGCTTGATGTCCCCTAAGCGGACCCCGTCAAGAGCGGAACCTGCGGCAACAGTAATTCTGTGCGTTGCCTCTTCTGCGTCAGGCAGAGCGCGTCTGAGATTTGCCGGAAATGAAACATGCCGCATAATATTTTTTGCGATATCTGCGGCATTGTTTGAGATGCGCTCCGATGCTTCAGCGAGCTGGAGAAGACCACTCATCGCCTCTGCCTCGTCGAGACGGCGCACGCTCATCATGCTGGTAATCCTCGCCTGATAGACGAGGTCATTCATACGTTCTTCAAGGTCGATTACTTCATCTGCGATCGCACTGCTTTCATAAAGCACTGCAGAGTAAGCCAGGTCCACCGCAAGCTCGGAGATGTCCTTCATTTCGATTAAAACATCCTTGAAGTTGACCGGCTGAAAATCACGTTCCATATTTTGTATCTATTTATTGGTGTTCTGAATACTTAATTTGTAGGGTGTGATGTGCCTGCGGCACATAGACAAAACAGGAAGAAAACAGGAAGAAAAAAAGACGGTGCGGCGGCAGGACGGTCCAAACGGGACTTAGAGCCCCGTCATTTCGGAAATCCATTCTCTTTCCCCGCTTTCAGCAGCGAACCGTAGTTTCTCATAACAGAATCTTTGAGCATGCCATCCATTTTATCCCCTAATATGGCCTCAGCGCACAGCGCAGACTGCCTTGCTTTTTCTGCAGCCGAATAGAGTTGACGCGCAGATTCACTTCTCTGCCGCACCGGTGAAAATGTAATGCCGCAGTCCGCATCCCAGAGCACAAGCCCTTCGGGAGGGGCAGGGTGCACGCGCCAGATGTGGTCATTTAACTGTCTTTCCGCATCATCAGGTCCTGCCATTCCAAGTCCTGCCGCAAACAAAAAACCGGCGATTCCGCGGACCATATTCCAGAGAAAACTGTTTGCGGTGATTTCAAAAACCGGAAGACCGTGCTCTTCAAAAACCCGCGACACCGTG
>JAGHSU010000044.1 GCA_018065685.1 Candidatus Methanocorpusculum equi
AAGAAGTTCATCGGGGAATAACACAACAATGACGCGCCTTCTGGTGGTAACAGACTTCCAGTATGATTTTGTCAGCGGAAGCCTCGGCTTTCCGAAAGCTCAGGAACTGGAAGAACCCATCGCCAAAAAAATCGAAGAGTACCGTGCAAACGGCGATGAAATCGTCTTTACGCTCGATACGCATGACGCGTAAGAATATCCGAAGACGCAGGAGGGAAGAAAGCTCCCGGTTCTTCACTGCATCAAAGGGACAAAAGGGCATGAACTCTTCGGAAAGATTGCACATTTGCGCCTTCCATCAGACAGGGTGTTTGAAAAAACCGCATTCCCGGCACCTGAGCTTTTCGGGTATCTGATGGGAAAACACTATGACTCGGTTGAGTTTGCAGGCCTTGTCTCAAGCATCTGCATCATATCAAACGCGGTCCTTGCAAAGGCAGCCCTTCCCGAGACGGAGATTATTGTTGATGCAGCGTGTACTGCAGCATTTGATGAGCACATAAACACCGCAGCCCTTGATGTGATGGAGAATCTGCAGATAACGGTTCTGAACCGGTGAGGAACTATGGCGGATGCAAAAATGACGGATGTGAAACAAAACCTTTCGATGCTCTGCGACTTCTATGAGTTTACGATGGGAAACGGGTATCTGGTATCAGGCATCAAAGACCGGGAAACCGTCTTTGATGTGTTCTTCCGCGAAGTTCCTGATGGTGCCGGATTTGCGATAGCGGCAGGTCTTGAGCAGATTATTTCGTATGTGAAAGACCTTCATTTTGATGAAACAGATATTGCCTATTTCCGCTCGAAACATCTCTTTGATGAGCGGTTCCTATCCTATCTTGCAGAGTTCCGGTTCACAGGTGACATCTATGCGGTCCCTGAAGGAACGCCGGTATTTCCGAATGAGCCGATTCTTGTCGTAAAAGCCCCTGCGCTCCAGGCGCAGATTCTTGAGACCTTTATCCTGCTCACCTTAAATCACCAGTCGCTGATTGCAACAAAGGCGAGCCGTATCTGCAGGGCAGCCCGCGGCCGTGCGGTCCTTGAGTTTGGTTCCCGCCGGGCGCAGGGGGCAGATGCTGCAACACTTGGGGCCCGTGCTGCCTACATCGGAGGGTGTGCCGGGACCGCGTGTATACTTACTGACGAACTTTATCAGGTCCCGGCAGGAGGGACAATGGCACACTCGTGGGTGCAGATGTTTGACAGCGAGTATGAGGCATTTAAGACCTACTGCGAGATTTATCCGACGAACGCCGTGCTCCTCGTTGATACCTATAACACGATTAAAAGCGGGGTTCCCAATGCCATCCGGGCGATAAAGGAGGTCTTGATTCCAAAAGGCATCATAAACTTTGGTATCCGTCTTGATTCAGGAGATATCGCCTATCTTTCGAAGCTTGCACGAAAGATGCTCGACGATGCAGGCCTTGCCTCCTGTAAGATTTATGCATCAAACGCTCTTGATGAGTACCGGATTCAGTCTCTGATGGCAGAAGGGGCAAAGATTGACATCTTCGGTGTCGGGGAGCGGATGATTACCTCCTCAAGCTGCCCGATATTCGGTTGCGTGTATAAACTTGCGGCGGTGGAAATGAACGGAGTTCTGACGCCGAAGATTAAGATCAGTGAGGATACTGCAAAGGTCACCAATCCGCACTTTAAAAAGGTGTGCCGCCTGATTGACAATGCAAGCGGAAAAGCGGTTGCAGACCTCCTCTGTGTGTACGATGAGGTCATTGACGATACAAAGGAGCTCACAATTTTTGATCCGGTAAGCACCTGGAAGACGAGTACAATCCGTAACTTTACTGCACGGGAACTGCTGGTCCCTGTCTTTAAGAACGGGGAGCTGGTCTATGATATCCCTGATATTGCGACCGTAAAGGTGTACTGCGCGCACGAGCTTGATGTGCTGTGGGATGAGGTGAAGAGGTTTGAGCATCCGCACAGGTATTATGTGGATTTGTCGGAGAAGCTCTGGACAATTAAGAAGGAGCTGATTCACAAAATGGCAGAGGATATCAGGAGATTATAACCTCCTCTTCTGTATTTGCCGGTTCTTTTTTTACCCGGGGTTTCCCGGGCTATTCCTTTAAAAATACCTCAACTGCTTCGTTGAACAGACCCGGATTTTCCGCCGCGACAAAATGCGACCCCGGAATAAAAACAAGCTTTGCACCGCGGATGCTTTCTGCAATCAGCCGCGTGTGCTTTTTCTTAATCATGTCATGCGTTCCTGCAATAACCAGGGTTGGCACAGTGATTTTTTTCAGGTCTTCTGTGGAAAGCTGCGGCTCATTTGCCATGAGACTGAAAAGTTCCGCTTTCTTTTTTGCATCTGCATCCTTTTTTGCGGAACACACCGCAAACCGGTACCCGAGCACAACACTGAGCCAGACAGTGAATTTCATTCCGTGAGGGAAGATGTTTCCCCCGTTAAGGATGAGTTTTGCAGCACGTTCCTGATGTGTAAGTGCAAACAGTATTGCAATATTTGCCCCGTCTGAGAAGCCGAGGAGGTGTGCTTTTTGGATTCCATGCTCATCCATGAAACAGAGCAGGTCCTCTGCAAACTGAACGAGGGTAAAGGGTTTTGTTCCACGCGGGGAGTTCCCATGCCCTCTCGTATCTATTGCATAGATGTGGTAACTGTTTTTAAAATACTTCAGCTGCCCTGCAAAATACGAGGAGTCCTCTCCGTTTCCGTGCAGGAAAATAAGCGGGATTCCATCCCCGGTTTTGTCGCCTGCTTCGGTGTATGAAAGGGATATGTCCATTGAAAAACGAAAATGATGAGGATAATTAAAGAAGCACTGCCTCTTTAATTACGACATCAGTGAGCGGTCTGTCGCTGTAGTTGGTTTTTACTTTTCCGATTTTTTCAACAACTTCGAATCCCTCGATGACTTTGCCGAATGCAGGGTGGGCTTTGTCGAGATAGTTGTTGTTTACGAGGTTGATGAAGAACTGTGAGCCGCCGGTGTTCGGGCCTGCGTTTGCCATGGCAATCGTGCCCTTGTTGTTTTTGTTGTCGGGCATGAACTCATCCTTAATCTGGTATCCGGGTCCCCCGCGGCCGGTTCCCGTCGGGTCTCCTCCCTGAATCATGAATCCGTCGATGACGCGGTGGAAGATAACACCGTTGTAGAATCCTTTTTTAACGAGGTCTGCGAAGTTTCCGGAGGTAATCGGCATGTCTTCCCTCAGTTCAATGACAATGTCTCCTTCGGTTGTTTTTAAGAGGACTTTCTGTGCAGTCATGATAACAATGTGGGTTTTTCTGTATTATAAACGTGTAGGTCTTTTGCTGCGTACCAAACGTTACTATCAATAGTTTATACCGCAAATATATTCCCACGAATGAAAACCCCCTTTCATGTTATGATTATACCAACCCTCGGCTGCCCCGGGAAATGCAAATACTGCTGGAGTTCTGATGTTAACTCTCCGAAGATGTCGATGGAGACCGTCTATGATATCGTTGAGTGGTTAAAGCCGGTGGAAAAAGACCATGTGACGTTTACCTTCCACGGAGGTGAACCGCTCCTTGCAGGTGCCGATTTCTACCGGACGGCACTCCCGCTCATCTCAAGGGAGCTCTCTCACATGCATCCTGAGTTTGCGATGCAGACCAACCTCTGGCTGATGACCGACGAGATTGCGGATATTCTGCAGGAGTACCATATTCCTATCGGTTCATCCATCGACGGTCCGGAGGATTTAACCAATTACCAGAGGGGAGACGGGTACTTTGAGCGGTGTATGAAAGGGTATGAGACCGCAAAGCGGCACGGGCTTTTGGTCCGGTTTATCTGTACGTTTACCAACTCCTCGGTTCAGAGAAAGGGGGACATTGTCCGGTTCTTTGAGGAGCAGGGCTGGGTTATGAAGCTGCACCCTGCCCTTCCTTCGCTGAAAGGCGACAATCCGAATGCATGGACGCTTGAGCCTGAGGATTACGGGGAGCTTTTAGTCTGGCTTCTGGATACGGCAATCGACCACCCGCAGTTTGAGATTATGAATGTAAACGATCTCTGCCGCTGCGTATATACGAACACAGGGTCCGTCTGCACATACGCGGACTGTATGGGAAGTACCTTTGCAGTGGGGCCGGACGGGGCAATTTACCCCTGTTACCGCTTTATCGGGATGCCTGAGTGGGTGATGGGCTATGTTAAGGACAAGCCGTCTCTTGAAACACTGATGGACAGTCCTGCGGGACGCTTAATGACCGCGTACAAGTCGCATGTTGATGAGGTGTGCAGCGGGTGCCGTCACATTGCCTACTGCAGAGGGGGGTGCCCCTACAACGCTCTCGCGCGGCAGAATAAGACCGAGGACTGCGGAGGAGTTGACCCGCACTGTCGTGCGTACATGCGTATTTTTGATGAAATCTGCACGCGGCTTGAGCGTGAGATGTCAGACTCCGGGAGCCGGTCTGCAGTATCGAGGGTGTCGCGGGTGAAGCGTGCAGAACCGCGGTGTGTGATGCCGCTGATTCAGCGGGTTATGGGGAAGTAGTCTTCTTCCTTCAACCAGCTCCTCTCCCCCGGCTATTTTACCGTCCCTCACCTGTTTCAGGGATATTGTAAATCATCTGTAAAGTTTACAGTGATGTCTGTTGCCTGTGTGTATGGTCTGTTCTGCCGAATCTCTTTTAAACACCGGTACATACATAAAACATGACAAAAAAGATAACTGAAACTCATCTCCTAAACAAGGGTGCAATGCACCCCTGCTTAAGTTCCAAAAGAAAAATGGTATCAGGAAAGCAGGATTACTCCGGCTTGCTGATAAGTGCGACCTTGGAGACGATTTCTCCGGTCTTCTTGTGCGGCTTGCGGATGACGCCGTCGCATCCTTTCTCAATCTCACGTGCCTAGTCGCAGAGGTTTGCTGCTGCGCGCATAACTTCGTGTGCAGATGCAACGATTGGGATGTAGTCAGTCCACTCTTTGGTCATGAAGCATCCCTTAACGTTGATGCCTGCAACGGACTGTGCAAGTTCATATGCTGCGCGTGCCTTTGCAAGTGCGTACGGGTTGGTGAACTGGCCTGCAACTGCTTTGTCAGAGGTGACAACAATCTTCGGGAGCTCGAGTGCGTCTCCTGCCTTTCCTGCCTTGACCTGGTCGATGACCTTGTCAAGTTCGGTCTGGAGTAAGCGGAATGCACCGGTGACTGCGAGAACCTTTACGAGGTTTCCGTTGTAGTCTGCCATCTCAATCGGGTCGAGGAATTCACGGCGTGCGCCGATCATCGCGTCTGCCTTCATGATGATGTATCCGAATCCGGATGCCTTGAGTGCTTCCCAGCCCTCTTTCTTGGTGGTGACATCGTCAGTGATAACGATGACTGGGATGCCTGCTGCCTTAAGTGCTTCGCGTGCACCGACCGGTCCCTCAAGGACACCGTTCGGGGAAACAACGATTGCGAAATCAGGCTTCCATGCAATCAGGTTAGTGACTACACGGTCGACATCTTCCTTCTGCAGTTTGGTTCCGGAAGTTGCCATGAAGGTCATCATGTCTTCACGGTCTGCGCGCTCATCTAAAAGAAGCTCAGCCATAACACCGGATGCGATGTTGCCGAGTTTTGCGACTCCTACCTTTACTACCATATGTAATTACACCTCTCATTTGGTTTAATGAGAACAATAATAGTTAGATAAGAATCGTTATAAGGCTTGTGAATCAATCGGCCGGAACGTAAACGGACAGAAAAAGCGGCATATTAAGAATCCGGCGTTTTTCCTCACACAAGGCCCCGGGTTTACGGGGTAAAAAGTCTGCAGAGGTTCTGATTTAATTTATCCTATCATTTATTACAGAGGATTTTTTCGCGCGTTACTTACAGGTCTTATACGCCTCACAAATATGTTTAACCAAAACGGTTATTGTTAACCCCGTCTCATTACTATGTATGAAAGATACACTTCTGACGGACCGTCAGATGGAAGTGCTGCGCATGAGAAAACAGGGGCTGACCCAGCAGGCGATTGCAGAAAGACTCGGGACCTCAAAGGCAAATATCTGCATCATCGAAAAATCCGCACACGAAAATATCCGCCGGGCGAAAGAGACGCTGGAGTTTGTCCGCACTCTTGATGCCTCGCTTCTGTGCACCCTGCAGAAAGGAAGTGATCTGATGGATGCATCCAAACGGATTTATGCGGAGGCTGCACCGTCTCATATCAAAATCAGATATGACTCACTGACGCTCATCAACCGCATCATATCCCAGGTTCCTGAAAAGGTCAAAGGACGTCAGATTCTTGATGACATCCCTGCATATCTGAACGAAGACGGGGAAATTTACTTCGGATAACTGCCGGTTTTAGCCTTGGGTGTCTCATGATGAGGGAATAATTTATATATGTATAATTACAAATATGTCTGTGCCTTTTAACGAAGGCTGATATCAGCAACTCTGTTGGTATTATGTGGATATCCAGTAGGAAGCAGTTTAAATAACTGCGATGTGATACACCGGGATGAAACTCATCAGCGGTGTTAGACCTCAATAGGTCTGATGAAACGCGCAGGGCGAACGTCAATGATGTGCCCGTTTCTGCACAGAACAGAAAGCGCGTCCATGTCAGGTTCTCTTCAGTGAGACTTGGAAATTACCGCTTGAACACACAAGCGTACCGCGGCACAATGCCGGGTGATGGGAATAAACGATAAGACGTTATCGTTTCATGTGGATATCCGAACATTGGATTCAAAGCACAACCCGTCTTTTCAGTCCGCCTGTAACACAGGAGACCAAGACAACAGTGTCCCGCCGGTCGATTCCCCCGAATGCTCAAACAACACGAGAGGAAGCCTGCGGTGAAAGATAGGATGTCATTTTGAATGCGCCATGCCGGCGTATCCGGCAAAGGCGGTGAGCGCACCTTTGCGGTGTGCGATGACAACCAGCAGAATATCTGTCAAATCAGTTTGGAAAAACAGGATTTGACACATCAAGGATTGATAAAAAATGAGAACAGTGAGACCCAGAGCAGGTTCACTCGCATACTATCCGCGCAAGCGCGCGAAGGACATCGTACCAAAGTACCAGTCCTGGCCCGCATACGAAGGACAGCCAATGCTTCAGGGTTTTGCCGGCTACAAGGCAGGTATGACCCACGTGATCATGATTGATGATCACAAAAAGAGTCCGACCGAGGGTAAGGAAGTTATGGTGCAGGTCACCGTAATCGAAATCCCGCCGATGACTGTTGCTGCAATCCGTGTCTATGTAAAAGACACCTACGGAAAGCACCCGTTAACAGAAGTCTGGGCAGAAAACACCGAAGCCCTTTCGGGAAGAATCACTAAAGCAAAAACCAACGGCGCTGCAAAAGCAACCGAAAAGATAAACGCAGCAATTGCAGATGTCGTTGAAGTAATGGTCTTAATGTACACCAAGCCGACTGCAGTCACCGGTGTCCCGAAGAAGATTCCGGACTTAATGGAGATTCGCGTCGCAGGCGGCAGCATGCAGGACCGCTTCTCTTACGCTCTTTCCATTCTCGGAACAGAGATTGACATGAAGTCCCTCTTTGCAGAAGGTCAGTTTGCAGACATCTCCGGCATCACCAAAGGAAAAGGATTCCAGGGTGCAGTCAAGAGATTCGGAATTACCCTTCGTAAGAGAAAACACTCAAGAGCGAAGAAGACCAGACACATTGGAACTCTCGGTCCGTGGCACCCTCACCATGTCAGATGGCAGGTCCCGATGCCCGGTCAGATGGGATTCCAGCAGAGAACCGAACTCAACAAGCGCATCATTAAAATCGGCGACAACCCGACTGACATCAACCCGGCTGGAGGCTTCCTCCACTATGGTCTTGTCAGAAACAACTATGTCTTAATCAAAGGCAGCATTCCGGGACCCGCAAAGCGCCTTGTAAGAATCCGCTCCGCAACCCGTATGGGAGAACAGAAAGTCCAGACACCGGTCGTTGAATTCGTCAGCGTCCAGAGCAAACAGGGGTAAATGAGCATGAAAGCAAATGTAAAAGCAGTAAACGGCTCAGTTCTCCGTGAAATCGAGCTCCCGGCAGTCTTTGATGAAGAGTACCGTCCGGACCTTATCAAGAGAGCTGTCCTCGCATACCAGAGTGAAAACTATCAGCCGTACGGAGCAAACCCGTACTCCGGAATGAGAACTTCCGCAGAAGGCTGGGGTTCAAAGCGCGGAGAGTCCAAGATTCCGCGTATTAAGAACGGAAGCCGCGGCGCAAGAGTTCCGCAGACCAAAGGCGGTCACCCGGCACATGCACCGAAGGCCTTAAAGATTCTTGTTGAAAAGATCAACAAGAAGGAAAAGGCAAAGGCAATCCGCTCCGCAATCGCAGCAACCGTTAACACCGAACTTGTCGCAGCACGCGGACACAAATTCGAGGGAGACGCAGCAATCGTCGTTGAAGATGCCTTTGAGGCAATCGCAAAGACCGCTGAAGTCAGAAAGGCCCTTATCGCCCTCGGTGTCGGTGCAGACCTTGAACGTGCAAAACTTTCAAAGAAGATTCGTGCAGGCCGCGGAAAAACCCGTGGACGCCGGTACAAGCAGGCAGTCTCTGTCCTCGTTGTAACCGCGGGCAAATTCAATGCCGCAAACAATATTGCAGGTGTTGACTCTGTTCAGGTAACCGAGCTCAATGCAAACGTACTTGCACCCGGATGCGCCGCAGGCAGACTTACCGTCTGGACTGAAGCAGCTGTAAAGAAACTCGGGGAGGCATAAGCTATGACACTCGCACACCCGATTGTTACAGAAAAAGCAATGTTCATCTTAGAGAATGTCAACCAGCTCTCTTTCCTCGTTGAAAAGGAAGCAAGAAAGGAAGACATCAAGGCAGCAGTCGAGAAAACCTTCGGGAAGAAGATTGCAGCAATCAACACTATGATGACCACGAAAGGAACGAAGAAGGCAATTATTACCTTCGAGGAAAAGAACGCCGCTGAAGAGATTCTCTCTCAGTTAGGAATTGTGTAAGGTGAGATAATGGGACACAGAATCAGTACACAGGCACGCGGAAAAGGCGGACCGACATATCGTGCACCGTCACACCAGTACAAAGCTGAACTGAAACACTTCGGAACAGCTACCCAGACTGTCAGTGCAACCGTTGTTGACATCGAACACGACCCGGCACGCCACACCCCGATTGCAGTAATCTATATCGACGGCAGAAAAGAGTACGCTCTTGTCACCGAAGGTGTCGGAATCGGCCAGACTTTATCCTGGGGACCCGAAGCAGCTCTTGCAAACGGAAACACCCTGCGCTTAGCAGATATCCCGACCGGAGTTGCTGTCTGCAACATTGAAGGTCAGCCCGGAGACGGCGGAAAGTTCGTCCGTGCAAGCGGCGTTCAGGCAGTTGTCATCGGAAAAGACAATGGCAAGGTAGGCATTAAGATGCCGTCCGGAAAGCCGAAATGGTTCAACGAGAACTGTCTTGCAACCGTCGGACTTGTCGCAGGCGGAGGCCGCGGCGAAAAGCCGATCTTAAAGGCAGGTAAGCAGTACCACAAGATGAAGACCTCGGCAACCCGCTGGCCCAGAACACGCGGTGTTGCAATGAACGTTATCGACCACCCGTTCGGTGGCGGAGGACATCAGCACCCGGGTAAGCCGAAGACAGTTGCCCGCGGAACACCGGCCGGTAAGAAAGTCGGACATGTCGCAGCACGCAGAACAGGATGCCGGAGGTGAAAATAGATGGCAAAGAAAACTACTAAGAGAATGCCGAAACGGCGAGAGGAGTACACCTATCACGGTCACAATCTTGCATCCCTTCAGGCAATGTCCATGGAAGAGCTTCTTCCGATTATGCCCTCAGGTGCCCGCAGGAAGGTCCTTCGCGGATTCACCCGCGGTGAAGAGGACGTTCGCGCAAAGATTGCCGCAGGTGATGGTGTAAGAACTCATCTTCGTTCAATGATTATCCTTCCGGAAATGGTCGGCAAAAAGGTCGCCATCTACTCCGGTAAAGAGTTCGTTGAGGTTGAGATTCCGGTTGAGGGAGTTTTCCACTACTTTGGAGAATTCGCATTAACCCGCAAGAAAGTTACGCACGGAAGCGCCGGTGTCGGTGCAACCCGGTCGAGTAAATATGTTCCGCTGAAGTGATTACCATGGCAAGAACAGGTTACAGTAATAATATGGCCGGTGACAACATCGCCCGCGCGAAAGGAAACGAGCTTACCTGCTCTCCGAAGCATGCAATCGAGATTGCACACCTTATCCGCAACATGATGGCAGATGATGCAGTCGCATACCTCGAGCAGGTCGTCGCATTAAAGCGTGCGGTTCCGTTCCGCCACTTTGCAAGAAACGTTGCCCACCAGAAGAGTCTGAATAGAAAAACCTTCGGAACTGCAGCCGGAAGATATCCGGTTAAGGCCGCAGGAGAGTACATCCGCTTAATCCGCTCGGCACAGAAGAATGCAGAGTATGCAGGTCTTGCACCGGAAAAGATGGTCATTGTCCACGCCGCTGCAAACAAGGGACGCTGCATGAAAGCAATCTTCCCGAGAGCAATGGGCAGAGCAACGCCCAAGCACAGAGACACCGTAAACGTCGAACTCATTCTTCGCGAGGTGGAGTAAGATGACTATCGAAAAGAAATTTGTTGCAGAAGGAGTCAGAAAAATCCGCGTCCAGCAGTACCTTGGTAAAGAACTCAAGCGTGCAGGATACGGAGGAATGGACATCGTCAGAACCCCTGTCGGAACCCAGGTTACTGTCTTTGCGGAAAAGCCGGGTATCGTTATCGGTAAGGGCGGAAAGCTTGTCCGTCAGATAACCACTGACCTTACAAACGTCTACGGTATCTCTTCTCCGCAGGTTGAAGTCCAGCAGGTACCAAACCCGAGCTTAAATGCAAAGATTATGGCAGAGCGCCTTGCAAATGCACTTGAGCGCGGCTGGTACTTCAGAAAGGCAGGAACTTCTGTTATCCGCCGTGTAATGGATGCAGGAGCACTCGGATGTGAAGTTATCATCGCAGGCAAACTCACCGGAGCACGTGCACGTGTTCAGAAGTTTGTTGAAGGATACATCAAGCACTCCGGAGAACCCGCTGAGTCTGTTGTACAGACCGGATATGCAACCGCAGTCAAGAAACTCGGTATCATTGGTGTTCAGGTAAAGATTGTCCCGCCGGGAGCAGTTCTTCCGGATCACTTTGAAGTCCGTGCTGACGCAAACCCGGCTCCGGCCGAGCAGGACGTCCTCGAGGACTTTGGAGCAAAGACCAAAGCGGAGGCAAAGTAAATGGCAATCTTCAGAGCAAAAGAAATCGCCCAGTTTTCCGATACTGAACTGGCTGAAAACGAGGAGAAGTTACGCCTCGAGTTAATTCAGAACTACGGAAAAGTCAGCGCCGGCGGTGCGCCGGAAAACCCCGGAAAGATCCGGGAAGTTCGCAGAACTATCGCACGCATTAAGACAGAACAGGGAAAGCGTCAGGCATAAATCGTCATGATAACTCCGCAGAATATCGTAAGACATGAATTCATCGGTCTTCAGGTATCGGTGGAGACATCACCGAACAAAGCCGAGAAGGGACTTTCAGGCCTCATCACTGATGAGACAAAAAACACCTTTCTGGTAAAAACCGGAAACGGTGTAAAAACTCTGGAAAAACAGCACAGGTTCTTCCGGGTGGTCCTTCCGGATGGTGTATCGGTGGTAATTGACGGAAATATCCTGTCGAATTCCCCTTCCCGCCGCGTTAGTATGCGCGTAAGATGAGGGTTAAAATGGCAAAAAATATCGGCTTAGATGTTGCAGCTCCTGAAAAAGAGTGCAACGATGTAAATTGTCCG